>OMQK01000122.1 GCA_900313205.1 uncultured Bacteroidales bacterium
TGGACTGCAGCGGTTATGTGAGGACCGTCCTATTTATGCACGACATTATAATTCCCCGTGACGCAGGCCCCCAGAGCAAGGTGGGAGAAACCATCGAAGACAGGGATGCCCTCCAGCCCGGAGACCTTGTATTCTTTGGTTCAAGAAGGGATAACGGAAGGCCACGCGTGTCTCATGTGGGATTCTACCTTGGAGACGGAAAGTTCATCCACTCACTTGGTTATGTAAAGATTGGAAGTTTTAATCCCCGGGATCCGGAGTATGACTCCTTCAATACGGACCGCTACCTTTTTGGCGGCCGCATACTCCCCTACGTGGACCAGATGCCGGAGATTACAACCACTCTCACAACTCCCTTCTATGCAGAATAGGCGAGATTTCCTGAAAACCGCAGCCCTGGCCGCAGCCGGAGCATCCCTCATAGGCTGCAAGGGCTTCACGCCACGCCGTTCCGGAGGCCCCCTCACAATGAAGTTCTTCCCCTATGAACTTCAACTGAGGCACACCTTCACCGTGGCTTCCTATAGCAGAACGGTCACCCCTGATGTCCAGGTGGAAATCTCCTGGGAGGGCGTTACCGGATACGGAGAGGCATCCATGCCGCCTTATCTTGGCCAGAGCGTGGAATCTGTTTGCAGGTTCCTTGACAAGGTGGACCTTAGCCAGTTCAGTGACCCCTACAAGATTGAAGACATCCTCTCCTACGTAGACAGCCTTTCACCCGGTGATTCCGCCGCCAAGGCCGCCGTGGACATCGCTCTCCATGACCTTGTTGGAAAACTCATCGGAGAGCCCTGGTACCGCATCTGGGGCCTTGACCCCGGTAAGGCGCCTTCCACAACGTTTACTATCGGCATTGATACTGAAGAGGTTGTGCGGGAAAAGACGTTTGAAGCCGCCGGCAAGTTCAATATCCTTAAGGTTAAGGTTGGCCTTGACTCGGATGAACAGATGATACGCGCCATCCGCTCCGTCACCAACGTGCCCCTTGCCGTAGACGCAAATCAGGGCTGGAAAGACCGTGAGAAGGCCCTGGAAGAGATCTTCTGGCTCAAGGAGCAGGGCGTAGTGATGGTGGAGCAGCCAATGGCGAAGGAAAGGATAGATGACAACGCCTGGCTTACGGAGCGCAGTCCCCTCCCCATTTTTGCCGATGAAAGCATCCAGCGCCTCTCCGATATCCCCTCCATCCAGGGAGCATACTCAGGCATCAACATCAAACTGATGAAGTGCACGGGTATGCGCGAAGGATGGCGTATGGCCCAGATGGCCCGCGCCCTTGGGATGAAGGTGATGGTGGGATGCATGACGGAAACCTCCTGCGGAATATCGGCCGCGGCGCAGTTCTCTCCGTACGTCGATTTTGCCGACCTAGACGGCAATCTCCTAATCTCAAACGACCGTTTTGACGGGGTAAAGGTGATAGATGGCCGATTATCCCTCCCGGACCGGCCTGGAATAGGCGTTACTCTGCTTTGACGGCGTTATCCACCTGATCCTTGTAGACCACGAACCTCTGCCACAGAAACTCCGTGACAAGGTTTATGAACATATTGATGAAGGTTACAAGGTACTCGTTCCAGCCAAGGTCCTCGGCAAGATAGTTACCGCCCCAGGTGGAAATGGGGGTGAAGATGAGGTAATACACAAACACCAGGAACATAGCCCGGGGCACGTTTGCATTACTTCTGAAGGTGAATTTACGGTTGAGGGTGAAGTTCCAGAGAACACTGAGGGTGAGCGCTATCAGATATGACGGCCAGTAGGGCCAGTCCAGCAGCTCATTCAGCAGCGCGAAGCTGCCCATCTCTATAACGCCCGCGCTTATTGAAAGCAGCACGAACTTTACAAAACGCCAGGATTCTTTCATCTCTAGCGGTGAGTGAGGGATTCGAACCCCCGTTGCGTTCGCACGCAAACCTGTTTTCGAGGCAGGCTCCTTCAACCACTCGGACAACTCACCAGGATTGGGACTGCAAAGATACTAATTTTTTCATCTTTCTTCAAATCAGTCCACTAAATCGTAAAACCTTAATTCAGTTTCTCCTTGATGAAGGCATCCCTCACCGGCGGCCAGGCGGGCTCAAGCCACATTGCGTGGCCGCAGGTGGGTACGCAGAAATAGTGTTTCTCCCTGGAACCCAGGTTGTTATAGATTGAGAAATTGGTGTGCGGCGGGCAGGTGGGATCCTGCAGGCCAAAGGCCATATACACCGGGCAGGTTACACGGGGAGCGAAATTTTTGACGTCAAAGTAGCGTAGCATGGAGAAGATCTCCTCATGTGGGATGCCGGCGGCATCGGCCGATTCCAGGACCTCGTGGACGGGCCACCACACTATGCGGGCATAATCCGGATAATCCCCTAGGAACGGCACTGCGGGACAGGCCACCTTGATGCGGCTGTCAAGCGCTGCGGCAATCACGGTGAATGCGCCTCCCTGGCTCTCGCCCATGGCGGCTATGCGGGAAACATCGGCCTTGTCAAGGGTGCACACAAAATCCACGGCGCGCTTTATGTCCGCGAATGCGCCCCTGTAATAAAACTCCTCCTTTGAGGTAAGGCCCTTGTCTATCCAACGCTCACCGGGGTCACGGAAGATGCCCTGCTCGCGGACGCTCACAAGGAAATCTATCCTTTCTGGAGAGGCCGATGGATCAAAATAGAACGGATATGCGCCGTAGCCCATATACTGGATGAGGACGGGGTATTTGCCGGAAGCGTTGGGGACGGAAATTATACCACCGGCCTTAGCGCCGCCAAATGAATCATAAGTAACTTCATAGCAGGTCCTTACGTCGTTGGAATACTCCGGCATTTCCTTGAAGACGGGCTCAAGCGGAATCTCATCAAGCTGCGCCAGAGTGCTTCCCCAGAATGCGTCAAAATCCTCCGGGGCATCCGGAGCGCTCACAACTTCGTCGGGCCTTATGCCGATATTGAACCTCACGCTGTCCCTAAGCCTAACCTCATAGAAGCCGGGCTCCAGGACACCCAGGGCTACAGAAATGGTGCTGTCTGGGGCTATCTCACAGGAAGTCTCCAGAACCACGTCCGGGGCATCGGCCATAAGGGAAACGTCCGTAACAAGCTGGAAGGAAGCCTCGCCTGGTGCGGCCTGCACCTTGGTATTCAGGACATAAGGTCCCTTTTCCAGGAAAAGCCATCCAAGATCCGGCTCCGAATAACCGGTAGCCTTTTTCACGTTTGTGGAGCAGGCGGCAAGCATGAGGAGCGCCGCGCCAAGTAAGTACCTTTTCATAAATCTTCCTTTTACATACAAAGGTAAGAAATTGTAATTAAATTTTGCCGTTTTAAAAAAAGATGCTACCTTTGCATTCCCCAACAGGGGCGTAGCTCAGCTGGTTTAGAGCGCTTCAGTCACATTGAAGAGGTCATCGGTTCGAATCCGATCGTCCCTACCCCAGGAGAGACCGTTATCGGCCTCTCTTTTTTATGTCTCTTATTGTTTATTTTCTAAACTTAACTAACTTTGTAAAAGTTTAGCGAATAAACTAAAAACTGTTCAGATATGAGACTCAAACACTTACTCCCCCTTTTTGCCCTGGCGGCAGGAATGATTGCGGGATGCGTGCCTCCTGAGGGGGACACTTATGCGAACAAGGAGACCGAGGACAATCTCACCGTTTCTCCTACTGCAAAGAAAATTGCCGAGGATGGTACGGCCACCTTTACCTTCACCCTTTCGGTCGTTTTTCCTGGCGGAAGAGAGGTTAACTTTGAAAACAATACAGCAACCATAAGCTTTTCGGCTACCGGCGGCAGCGTGAGTCCTTCCAGCGCCACAACAGACGCAGATGGAAAGGTTACTGTAACCTTTACCGCAACCGACGCAAAAAGCTTTACCGGAGGAACCGTCACGGGTGTTGTCAAGAAGGTTGAAGGAAAGGATCTCTTCCAACAGGGGAACCTAGCCACCGCCACTGCCCAGGTCCTTCCTCTGGATGCGGAAGAGCCTGGCGGAGGAAACGTCATAGAGCAGGCGGAGAAACTGAAGGACAATACCTATTCCATCCAAAAGAAGGGCGGAGAGGCTCATGTCTATGATTTCCCCCAGCAATACTCAAACTGGTACGTTGGCTCCAGCTGGATGGACGGAACCAAGCAGTGCATCCATGTGGAATGTATGGATGAGGATAAAGATCAGATGACTCAGGGCTGGCTCTCCGGGGAGATTCCCCTGGAAGTAGCCAACAAGCTCACCACCATCAACCAGGAGTTCTACACCAAGTATCCTTGGGCAGGTGCCAAGCTGGGGACTATGAGGTTGGGGCAGGATAATATGATTGACGCCCATATGGGCCAGGGCGGAAACGTCAAGCTTGACGGCAGCAGCCAGTTCTATCTGAAGGAAAAGGGCGGCACCAAGGCCTACTCCGGACAGTATCAATATCTGGCGGTCTTCGAATTTGAAAACCAGATCTGGGATCAGGAAACTGAGACCTATCTCTCCGGTGATGAATACACCCTCTGCATTAATGCTACACTTGATGAACTGGTGGCCGATCTGGATTATTTCAGTCTGGATTATCCCAGCAACTGGGTTGCCCCCGGTCAGTCCATCACCCTCACGGCCAACTGGACAGCCGGCGCCACATTTGACTGGAGCAAGGTTAAACTTGACAGCCAAACCAAAAACGGCTCTTCCGGGGAATGGTTCAGTTGGGATGCCTCCACGCAGAAACTTACCGCTACAAAATCGGCCGATAATGCTCAGGTTACGCTGTCCTTCAGTTATGCCGGCACGGAGATGAAAGATCAGTTCTCACTCTATAACGGGCCCGGGTACTCTTCATTCTCTCTTTCGATGGAAAACAGTTCCGCCGATTATATCCTGGCCGAGAATGATCCCGCTTACGGATGGAGCAGCGACACCATCTGGCTTACGGTAGATGAATGGAAACCCGAGGGCTCTTCTTTCTCCGGTTACGGCATAGAGATTGACCCCGCTACGGAGAACTATAACAAATTGGATTACAATCCTTATGGCATATATGTCAACTTCAAGAAGGGCATCCCGGAAGGAGAGTTTAACCTGATCTTCCGTAGCGTGACCGACCACAGCGTCAAGTTCACCATCCCCGTAAAGGTAGTTCATCATAAGGCCACCTCCTTCCAGATCACCTATAAGCACAGCAACGGCGCTTTTGAACCCTGGACCAGCGGCGGAGAAAACGGCGTGTGCAATTAT
>OMQK01000008.1 GCA_900313205.1 uncultured Bacteroidales bacterium
CCTCTCTTCCAGGTATGAGGGCCTGCAGATGGGGCTTCTGGAGTGCCAGAGTTTCGGCGTGCCCGCGGTATCTTTCGACTGCCTCAGCGGCCCGCGGGAGATTAATGATGACGGGAAGACCGGCTTCCTGGTAGAGGAAGGAGACATTCCCGCCCTTGCAAAAGCTCTGGAAAAGCTTATGCATGACAACGCGTTAAGAAAAGAAATGGGACTGAATGCCTTCCGCAAGGCAGAGCATTGGAAGCCCGAAAATATAATGCCCCAGTGGATACGGCTGTTCCAAGAAATATTGTAGTGTCTGCGGTCAATATCCGCAAAGGGGGCACCCTCACGGTGCTCAGGGACTGCCTGCAGTACCTGTCCGGACGTGCCGACCTTCACGTAACCGCCCTGGTGCACAGCCGCGCCCTGTGCGACTTCCCCGGCATAGACTACATTGAGATTCCCTGGAGCACGGACAGTTGGCTGAAACGCCTCAAATGCGAGTACATTACCATGTACGGCATTTCCCGCCAGCTTCCTGAGGCCCATTTGTGGCTGTCCCTCCACGACACCACGCCACGCGTAAAGGCAAAGCGCCAGGCCGTGTACTGCCACACTTCATTCCCCTTTATGAAGCCCACTCTGCAGGACCTCCGGATGGACCCCAAGATAGTTCTCTTCTCCCTTTTCACACGCTACGCCTACAAGTGGAATGTAGAGAGGAACAGCTACCTCATAGTGCAGCAGGACTGGATGAGACAGGGCCTTTCGCGTATGCTGGCTTTCCCGGAAGACAGAGTCATAGTGGCTCCGCCGTCATTCCGGCCCATTGACTTTGAACCGGCTCCCGCAAAACTGCCAGTGTTCCTGTATGTTGGAACACCGGACTGCCACAAGAACTTTGAAACCCTTTTCAGGGCTGCGCAGATGCTGGAAAAAGAGCTTGGCAAAGGCGCATTCAAACTCCTTGTCAGCGTCAAGGGCGATGAAAACCGCTATGCCCGGTGGCTGCACAGGAACTGGAGCGCAACAGCTTCCATCACCTTCCGTGGCCTCCTCTCCCGGGAGGAACTGGCAAAGGCCTATGCCGAAGCCTCATGTCTGGTTTTCCCTTCAAGGGCGGAGACCTGGGGCCTTCCCATATCGGAATTCCTGCCCTCAGGGAAGCCGATGATCCTGGCCGATCTTCCATATGCCCACAACACGGCATCGGGTGCGGCCTCGGCAGCCTTTTTCCCTGTAAAGGATGCCTATAAACTGGCCTCGCTGATGCATGAAGTGATAAAAGGGAGCATGGATTCCTTCGGCCCCGTTCCACAACAAGATATCAAGCCGCCTTATGCTGCCGGCTGGGATGAACTTTTCCACATGCTGCTGAAATGAGAATCCTTCAACTGGGCAAATTTTATCCTATACGCGGAGGCGTGGAGAAGGTGATGTGGGACCTCACCCGGGGATTATCGGCCCGGGGAGAGGATTGCGACATGCTTTGCGCTACCCTTCCCTCCGACAGGACCGACCCGCAGGATGAGGGACTGGAGCAGCCTGACGGCAGCCTTCGGTTCAATGCTCACGGCCGCGTGATCCGCGTCAAGGCCCGCTCAAAGAAAGCCGCAACAATGATATCCCCGGCAATGGTTTCCTGGCTTCGCCGCCATAAGGCCGATTATGAGATTATCCACGTCCATCATCCGGACCCCATGGCCGCCCTTGCGCTGCGCCTGAGCGGATTCCGTGGGAAAGTGGTTCTCCACTGGCACAGTGACATACTCTCCCAGAAGATGCTGCTCTCCCTTTATCGGCCCCTGCAGAGCTGGCTCATCAAGCGGGCCGATATAATAGTTGGCACAACCCCCGTCTACGTCAAGTCTTCACCCTGGCTGAAGGACGTGCAGCAAAAGTGCACCTATGTTCCTATCGGCATAAAACCCATATCTTTAGATAAGGTAGCCTCTGATGCGGTGAGAGACCGTTTCCCGGGAAAGACCATCCTGTTTTCCGTCGGACGTCTTGTGCCTTACAAAGGCTTTTCCGTCCTCATCCGGGCAATGAAGTACCTGCCGGAAAAGTATCAGCTTATAATTGGCGGTTCCGGCCCCCTGAGAAACCAGCTGGAGGAGCTCATTGACAGCGAGGGCCTTAGAGGAAGAGTCTTTATGGAAGGCTATCTTTCCGATGAAGCCTTAAGGGCCAACTACGGGGCCTGTGACATCTATGTCCTTCCAAGCATCATGAAAACTGAGGCCTTTGGAATAGTTCAGATAGAGGCGATGTCCTGCGGAAAACCTGTTGTAGCCACTACTATTCCCGGTTCAGGTGTTTCCTGGGTGAATGAAGACGGCGTTTCCGGAAGGAACGTCACTCCCGGAGAGCCCAAACTTATGGCCGGGGCCATAGAAGATGTGATGGATAATTACCGGAACTTCTCCCATGGGGCGCGTGCCCGTTTTGAAGAGATGTTTTGTGAAGAGAATATGATTAATTCAATACATACAATATATGAAACGCTTGTTTAATTCCTTCCCGGCGTGGATAGCCATTCTTGCCCTGGTATCCTGTACCACGGCAAGGCAGATGAGTTACCTTACGGATATGGAGTACAATAAGGACTATCCGGTTAAGCCGGCTCCTGAACTTGTAGTCCAGCCCGACGACCTTCTTGGCATAACCGTTACAAGTTCCACCCCGGAACTGGCCGCCCCGTTCAACCTGTTCAGCGACGGACAATCAGGCCAGAAGTACATTGTGGACCGCAATGGTAATATAGAATTCCCGGTGCTGGGAACCATAAACGTCTGGGGTGCCACCCTCACCCAGATCCGTGACGGCATTGCCGACGGAATCAGGGCCAACGGGTTCATCAAGGACCCCATAGTGAACGTTATGCTGGAGAATTTCAGCATTACGGTAATAGGCAGCGCAGGGAATTCCGTGATTCCCGTCAGGGGAAACAGTATCAATCTCCTTGAGGTGCTGGCAACAAATAAAAGCGTTACCAACCGGTCTGACATCCGGGACGTGATGGTCATAAGGACTGAGAACGGCGTGCGCCGCTCCTATTCCGTAGACCTCCAGAGCAAGGACCTCTTTGACTCTCCTGTGTTCTACCTGAAGCAGAACGATGTAGTCTATATTAAGCCCAAAGGTGTAAGCCTAAGCGCCAGCGGCCAGACCACAATGTCATTCGTGACTGCGGGCCTGTCGCTTATATCCATTATAGTTAATACCCTTCTTTGGACAAGCAGAAGTAAGTAATCCATGAACGAGAAAAAGAACAATGGCAGCGTAAATCTGGTAGACCTTTTCTTCTACCTCCTGAGCTACTGGTATCTGTTTATCATTTGTGCAGCGGTGTGTGTGGGTTTCGCGTACTACCGTTATTCCAAGATGCAGCACGTATACCGGAGCGACGCTACAATTATCATCAAAGACCCCTCCAACACCCAGAGTACCGTGCAGATGGGCGCATACAACAGCCTCATCAACCACGTGAGTATGTCCAACGAGATACTCCAGCTCCAATCACGCGAGCTCATGCAGATGGTTGTCACAACCCTTGATGCCGATATAGACTATCTGGAAAAGGACAGGCTGCGTAATGTGGAACTTTACCGGACCGCCCCTGTGAGAATGTTCGTTGTCAGGAAAGACGGAGACTTCCAGTGCCAGCTGAAAGTGATCCCTTCCGGAGAGATGCAGATTACCGTAGAAGGCTCCGGCTTGGCAAAACAGACTGTCCAACTGGGCGATACTCTCCACATTAACGGACACAGGGTGGTATTCTCCCCCAATTCCAGTTTCTCATCCTACATGGGCAAGGAAATCCGGGTGAAAAAACTGCCTATCCCCGACAGGGCATCTCAGTTTATTTCCCGCCTCAAAATTGTCCAGGCCGAATCTGACGGGTCCATCCTGCAGCTCACCCTGATGGATTATTCTCACTTCCGTGCCGATGATGTGCTGAACATGCTGGTCCAGAAGTATAACGAGGATGCTGTGAGGGAAAAGAACCGCATCGCAGTGAATACGGCCGCTTTCATCAACGAGCGTCTTGCCATCATCCAGGACGAACTGGGAACCGTGGAAGAGGATCTTTCCAGGCTCAAGACAAGCGAACGCATACTGAACGTAGAGGCCACAGCTGCCGATTATCTGAGCCAGAACAACGCCCTGAACAAGCAGATAGTGGATATTGAGACCAAGCTTAGCACCATGCGCTATCTCAAGGACTATGTAAGGTCCGCCTTCCAGGGATATGAAGTGATTCCTGCCAACCTTGTGACGGAAGACAGTTACATAGAAGATGCAATCCTGAAGTACAATGCCGCCGTGCGCAAGAGGGAGCATTACCTCAAGGGCGGCGGAGAGTACAGCCTTGCCGTAAGTGGACTGGAAAACGACATCAAGGATCTCAAGGCCGATATTTTTGGCTTCATAGACAGCCGAATCTCCCTCCTCATCTCCGAGCGTCAGGCCCTTGCCGAGCAGGAGCAGAGTTCCCTCAGGAAGTTTACTTCCATGCCAACCAAGGCCCGGCGATTCCTGTCCATAGAGAGGCAGCAGAAAATTAAGGAAACCCTGTATATGTTCCTCCTTAACAAGCGCGAGGAGAACTCCCTCACCCAGGCCATGGCCGACACAAACGCCCGTATGATCGATTCAGCGACATCAAACTGGGACCCTGTATACCCTTCCCGCAACAAGATGCTGCTGGTGGCCCTTCTCATCGGCCTCCTGGGGCCTGCTGTGGTACTTATTGCCCGCATCCTAATCGACAACCGCATCCATTCACGCAAAGATGTGGAAGAAGGTACCACAATGCCTTTCCTTGCCGATATTCCTTACGCCAGGGAAAAGAAGCGCGAGAAAGGCGACACCACGCTCACCACGGCATACAAGAACTCCAAATCCAAGGTGTTCACGGAGGCCATGCGTCTTCTTTGCACCAACCTGGATTATATGCGTCCGGAAGGCTGCGAGCATCCGGTGATTGCCTCAACATCGTTCTCAGTATCGGCCGGTAAGACCTTCCTTACCACCAATATGGCGGCCTGCCTTGCCGATGCAAGAAAGAGAGTGGTGCTGGTGGATATGGACCTCAGGAAGAGGACCGCGTCCAATTTCTTCTCCCTTAAGCACGGCGTTCCCGGGCTATCCAATTACATTTTTGACGACTCTGTGAGGCTGGCAGAAATCCTGCACAAGGATGTCCTGCCCGGAGTGGACTTCATTCCTGGTGGACATATCCCGCCGAACCCAGCAGAGCTCCTTGGCCGTGCCCGCTTTGACACCCTCATACAGGAACTCAGGGAAGAGTACGACTTTATCCTGCTGGACGGCGTTCCGGTGAATGCCGTGGCCGATATGATGGTGGTCCAGAGGCTGGTGGATATGAACCTGTTTATCCTGAGAAGCGGAAAAGTGGACCGCAGGGCGCTCTCTGAACTGGAGACGGTTTACCAGAGCGGGCGCCTGAACCACCCCAGCATTATCCTCAACGGCGGTGATATACGCGCCTCATACGGCTACGGATACGGTTACGGCTACGGTTATGGTTACGGATATGGCTATGGCTACGGATATGGCTATGGTTATGGATATGGAGAAAAAGACGACAAATGATTATAGCAGTAGATTTTGACGGGACCATTGTAGAACACAAGTACCCGAAGATTGGCAGGGAAAAGCCCTTTGCCATTGATACGCTCCGAAGGCTTGCGTCCGAGGGGCATAAGATTATCCTCTGGACCTCCCGCGAGGGAGACCTTCTGGAAGACGCCATCCGCTTCTGCAAGGAGCGCGGCCTCACGTTTTATTCCGTGAACAGCGACATTCCCATGGGAAGTCTCACCTTTTCCGACAAAACAACCTCCACAAAGCTTGTTGCCGATGTCTACATTGACGACAGGAACCTTGGAGGCCTGCCGGACTGGGGGGAAATCTACGGAATAGTGAACGGCGCAAGGCGCCATTCCCACCATAAGCATCATCACAAACGCTCATTCCTCAGCAAGCTTTTCGGCCGATGACAAGTGAAGAAAGTCTTCGGCTCCTCCTCCAGATCCTGAGAGGCGAATTACCCCCGCCGGACCTTGACGAGGAAGACTGGATGGAACTCCTCCGCACAGCCGGTCACCAGACGGTGATCGGCCTGCTGTACAAGGCTGCAGAGGGTTTTCCTGAAGGCTTCCGCCTTCCTGACCGCGTACTTTTCACCCTTTTGGCAAAGGTCAGAAAGACGGTACGGCGGAATCAGGAACTATCCCAGGCCCAGAAGGAAGTCCTGGAGATACTCCGCTCCGGAGGGCTTGACCCCATTGTAATGAAAGGCAGCACCTGCGCCGCCAGATACCCCTCTCCCGAACTCCGGACGGGAGGAGATATAGACCTGTACATCAGAGAAACTGATTTTGAGAGGGCCCTGGAAGTGCTCCGGGCCTCCGGAATAGAATGTTCTCCAAAGCCGGACACCAGCCTGGCTTTCATGCTGAGTGGCTGCGAAGTGGAACTTCACAGAAGGTACTTTGACCTTCACGTGCGGCAGGCCATACTTCCTCCCGTAGGGACTCCGGAAGCCGAACTTCTGATGCTCTCCTCCCACATCCTCAAGCACGCCTGCGGGGTTGGGGTGGGGCTCCGGCAGATTATTGATTTTGCCTTTGCGTATAAAGCCTACCCGGGTGATTATCAGCGGCTTCATGAGTTATTCAGGCAATGCGGCCTGTCCCGCTGGGATGCCCTTTTGGTATCATTTGTTAAAGACTTCATAGACCCCGGGACAGTAGTTCCGGAAAAGGTAGATTCCGCTGATCTGTTCCGGATTGTTGCAAGAGGAGGGAATTTTGGCCATTTCAGAGACAGCCGGCTTGACTCCATCCAAAAGCACGGAACATTCAGGAGAAAAATGGACACCTTGAGGCGAATCCTGTCAAATCTTCATTTTTCACTGAGATATGCGCCACGGGAAGTCTTTCCGTTTATAGCCGGACTTTTTCAGGAAAACCTGCATTAATGCGGTTTAAGCGCCTTTTTTTCAAAATAATTGACTATATTTGTCTATCCGGTATGTAACCCATTGGCCTTATGATGGAAGTATCGTCTATAACCCAGGACATATTCTTCATCCTTCTCTATGGAGGTGTACTGGCATTAGAACTGCTGGCAGCACTATATGTATTGCTGCGCAAAGGCAATGCATTTGTCAGCGGCATAGAGCCTCCCGTCCGGCTGCGCCGATGGACTGCTTTCTTCCTGGCCACTTTAGCCCTTGGCCATCTGTATTGGATGTATTTCGCTTTCCACCCTTCTGCCGCTATATATATAACCGCCTGCCTGTTGGATGTACTGTTTATAATCATTTCGGTGGTAGGTATTACGCTGACCATGTTACAAGACCGGGAACGGCATATCTGGCCGGTTCTGGTGTCATTGGTCCCGGTAATCGTATGGTCGGTCCTTGGCATTGTCCGTGAAGACATCGGCCTGTTACGCCCGGCCCGCATTTATGTAATTGCCCTGATTGTCCTGATTACGGCAAATATGGTATTCGCCATCATTAACTATGGGCGCTGGCTCAGGGACAATTTTGCCGACCTTGAGCACAAGGAGTTCTGGCAAAGCATCCTGGTGCTGGCCATATTCTTGCTGACTCTGTTGTTTTATGGCTCTACCAGTAGCAACAAAATTTACCTCTATGCCATTCAGGTAGTCAATATCCTGGTTGTTGGACTGCTGATGTGGCGCGTGGAAACGCTTAGGTGTCTGGACAGCAGCGACACCGTAGCGGAGGAGCCTCCGAAAAATGACAAGGAGACTCCTTCGTCAAACTCCGCCGTTCCCGACACAATAGGCCCGCAACTGAAAAAGTACTGCGAAGACACGCTGCTCTTCCTGCAGTACGACCTAACCCTTGCCCAACTAGCCCAGGCCATCGGCACAAACCGTTACTATCTGAGCCAATACTTCTCCAGACAGGGGCTCACCTATAATGCCTACATCAACGGCCTGCGCGTAGAACACTTCATCCGCCTGTATCACCGTGCCGTTGCCTGCCACCGTGCCTTTACGGCAAATCAACTCTCCGCAGAAAGCGGATTCCACAGTTACAGCACATTCAGCGCCGCTTTCAAACAGAAGATGGGAAAGACCGTCACGGCGTGGATGACTGACGCAAAGGAGTAACTTTTCCTCTCCTTTCCTTTCAGAATTCACAAATATAGTTTCAGAATTTGCAAAAATGCAACCTGAACTTTTTTAAACCTTGATTCTTTGTCAAGGTTTGTTTATTTTTGTAAGTTACATATATGTAACTCCGCAGAAAAGGCCCTTCAAGAATCTTCGCGGGATTATTAATAGATGATTTTAGTTAAAGTTAGTGTATATGGAACCTTGTAAAAGATACATTGCTCCAGACATAATCAGAACGGTTTCCGTAGAACTGGAAACCGAAATTCTTGCCGCATCCACGGTGCAGAAGAGTTCCGAAGTAAAAACTACGGGACAGGAAATTGTTACCATGGATTTTTCAGATACCTCCTTCAACCAGGAGTGGGACAGACCATAATAGCCAGGAAGCGTCATGAGAAAAAGCAGAATAATCATCAGCATCGCAGCTGCGGCAGTATGTCTTATTGGGCTTGCCGGTTGCACTAAAGATTTATCTGGCAAGAGAATCCGTTTCCGTGCCAGTACGCGCCCTGAGGCCCCTGTCACCAAGACAGCATACAGTGGAGAAACCTACAACGCTTCCAGCAAGGTCTATGAACGCATAGACTGGGTGGATGGAGACAGAATAGTTCTTGCCATGAAGAACAATGATGTAAGCATGGTCTCCCAGGAGTATTCCGTGAACACTATCTCCGTGGCTGGTGTGAACAGCAAGACAGATTTGAAGCCCTACGGCACGGAGAACGGCCTTGAGTGGGGCACCGGAACCCACGACTTCTGGGCCGCTTATCCCGCCTCCAAGGTTACGGTTGGTAACCACAGGATGTCGGCAACCATCCCTTCTTCCCAGATCGTAAGATACAGCAGCAAGGCCAACAATGTTTCCATTTTCAGGGCCGACATGTCGGATGCCTTCATGGTAGCCGGCCTGCAGAGTCCTCAGAAAGAGGATGGCATCAACCTGGATTTCTATCCTGCATTTACCGCCTTCGAGTTCACAGTTGGCGCCAATGACAACACCACCATCACAAGCTTCGAGATGGAAACCAGCACATATGAGACCGAAACCGCCAATTATGTACCCCTTGCAGGTGTTTCAACGGCCACTTTCGATGCCGGCAGCAATATGTCTTTCACATACAGCGGAACCGGTACCCTGAGCAATACCATAGGAGTTGTCTTCCACGACCACAATGATGCTCCCTACAATCCCATTATTTCCACCACAGCGTCCTTGAATTTCAAGGTGTTCGCACTGCCTTTGGAGATCACAGGACTAAGGATCACCTTCAATCTGAGCGATGGCACCAGCAAATCCCTTCGCCTCAAGCAGAACGGTAACTGGATCACTTTCCCCGCAGCTGCAAAGATTCAGATTTCAGGACTTGCAGTTCCCGGAGCCGTCTGGTATATCAATTTCGATTATCCCCGAAAGGAACAGTGGATTGTACATCCGGACATTGAAATCGGCGTAGAATAACAGATAGGAGAAGACAAAGATGACAAATAAGCTCAATACAATACTTATTCCGGCCCTGATGGTGCTTCTGGCAGTGCCCGCCTGCAGCCGCATTGAGAATGCTCCCAAAGCAGCAGAGAAAGAGGGAATACACTTTGCCGCGCCCATGCAGACAAAGGCTACCGATGCCGTGAACACCACCAGCGTTTTTCAGGTCAGAGACTGGTACAATAACACCCAATACCACATCAACAACACCCTCAGGTGGAATGCCACCGAATCCAAGTGGGTCTATGGTACCACGGCAAATTATGAATGGACAGGCGGAAACCACCTTTTCTTCAGCTGGCTGGAGCACAACGAAAACTACAGCACCTCCGCTTTCTTCGGCACCGGTCTTAATGCCAGCGGCAATACGCTCACTATTCCGGCGAAAGCCCTCAGCACATCCACCCAGCAGTACGACTTCATGTACTCAAACCCCGTGAGCCGCAACACTTCCGGCAACGACTACTCGGATGTTCCCCTGGTGTTCAACCACCTCTTTGCCCAGGTTGCAATGTCCTTCCAGATATCCAACCAGACCCCGGACGGAGAACAGCCCATATATCTTCACGGAGTATATCTGAACGACAACTTCATCAACGAGAAGGAAACCGTTATCACTTTCAACGATGACGGAACGGCCGATGTATCTTTCAACAATGCGGCACATAACGGTGCTTTTTCCGCAAGGACAGATTTCGGCGGTATGAGTTACGGTAAGGGGGCAACTCCCGTGGATGTCCTCTCACAGCAGCAGTCCACCACCAAGGATTTCTACTATTTCTGGCCTGCGACGGAAACCGAACTCCACAATGTCATTGAAGTTATCTATCAGATTTCCGGAGAAACGGATCCCATCACCGGTGATCCCCTTATCCGTCATTCTCACCTCTCTTTCCCCAAGGGTACAAACTGGAAGGGCGGCCACACGTATTCCTATACCGTTACATATATGGGCGGTATCTTCAAAGTAGAAGAATCCGTCCTTCCCTGGAACTATACGGAACTTTCGGCAGGAGCAGAAGACCAGTCCGCCATGGCAAGCTGGATAGGTTGGGATTCCTCCACCTGCACTATCAGCGGAAGGGAAATCACTTTCAAGACAACCCCCCAGGGAAAGCTTATTGTGCCCATACACGGAATGTTCAAGATTTTCTCTCCCACCCAGTGCACATACCATATCAACCTGTCCACGAATGCCAATTTCTACACCATCACCCCCAATGATGGCACTAACGTGCACACGGGTACTGGCTCCATTGGAACATCAACCGGCGATATCCATCCCGGCACAACCATAGACTTCTATATTTATGCCGATGACGACGACCGTCCGGCGGCGGGCCAGCCTGACATTAAGGCAGACCTGAGTTTCTCCGTACAGGCATCCGGCGGCCGTGAATTCTCCCTGGACTCCGAACTCCAGAGGGATGGCGCCTATACAATAATAATCCCCAGCATGTAGTGTGATATGAAAAAGTCAATCAGTATAATAGCAGTTTTTGCAGCGCTTCTTTCAATCGCGGCGTGCCAGCAGGTACCGAAGCCCGGGCAGGACGTTTCAAGTGAAAACGGAATCCGCCTCACTTTTACCTGCGGGGACATCAACACCAAGGCGGACAAGCCCGGCGTTGGCAACGAAAACCTTATCAAAACGCTGGATGTTTTCCTGTTCAACGGCGTCGATCCGGAATATAAGCATCACTGGCGTTTCTCACCCGAGATTGAATCCAACTTCACCTGCTTTATCCAGGCAGCGGTTATCTTGGACGATACCTATAAAGTATTCTCTATTGCAAACTATCCCGGCCCGGAAAGCGATTTCATTATCAGCGGTGTGGAGGCTACTATGAGTCAGCTCAATTTGCTTGCTCTGAAAGAGTCTTCCCACCGTACATTCACTGCCGAAGCCGGCGGCAACATCATGCCTGCCGCAGACAAAGACCTCTGCCTTGTTATGACTGGCATTGCAGAGAATATCCATGTAGCCGTTGTGCCTGGCCAGACTCTGGTAGGTAACGCTTCCGTGGATCTTAAGCGCATCTCCGCCAAGGTTACAATGGACTTCTACCTTAAGGATGAGGTCCATCATGACAAAGGCCACGTCACTGAAATCTGGACTCCGCTCACCGAAGGCAGCAATATCCGAGTGTATCTTTGCAACGGCACAACGGAAGCCCTCGTGGGAGGCATCGACACCAATCATTCGTACTTCGATTATTTCCCCAACATCGACAACACAACCATACCTGGGAAGACCGATTTCTCCACCGCTTTTTCCAGCGCATCGTTCTATACCTATCCGGAAAGCTGGACATATGGTTCGGCCGCCGAGCCTTACCTCAAGCTAATTGTGCCCTGGAAGCTTTCCCGTACCACTTCCGGAATAGTGCAGGAATCGCAGAAGGAGTTTTATTATAAGGTAATGCTTCCCACCAACGCCTTTGAGAGCAATAACTGGTATCACCTCGTTCTGGACGTTACCCAGTTGGGCGGCGATGTGGATGATGAGGCCGTGAACGTCCCCTGCGGGTATCAGGTCCTGGACTGGAGAACAGGTAACAATATCACTTCCACTATGTCTCCCGGTTACTACCTTGACGTGAATGTACCGGATCCCCTGGACATCAAGTTCTACGGCAACACCCTGGATATCCCTTACTTCGCCAGCGGCGCCGTTGCTATCCGCAGCAAAACGCTCGAATATAAGAATTACAGTACCGGCGCGACCGTGACCGAGGACAACACCACAACAGTCGCTAAATCAGCCGACGGCGATTATATCCATATCGATCACCCGCTGAAATACGATTTCACTACGGATGAATATGACGTGTCGCCTTATACTTTTACAATCGTCCTGCAGCTTGCAAATGATAACATTGGGCAGTACGACAAAACCTTGAAGGTTACGCAGTATCCGCCGCTGTATATTACCAATACAGATACTGTCAACGACGACAACAGCAAGCCCAACGTGTATGTCAATGGACGCGCAGCGACAACCACCAGAATCAATGTTTGGGACAATTCCGGTCAATCCACTACCGCAAGCAACATTTCATCAACTTATCAGCCTCATTATTTAGGCTCTGCCCAAGTTAATGCTACGGCTGTAGGTATACCTGTTGATCTGACTGCCAATAACCAGAACCCTAACATATATTCGGTCACCACCACTATTCTTAAATTCACGCCTTTGGCAAATGGCGCGGAATTTTCCACGGTGCTTGGCGATCCCCGCGGCCCCGCAACCGATGAATACAGTTCCGTTTTGAACGGGGGGGATACAGGTGATCCCCTGACCGGATACCGTCCTGCGGCAGAGAATACTCAGAACGTAATTTCGCCCAAATTCATCTCTGCTTCCTCTTACGGAAAGACTCTTCCGGTGACATACGAGGGAGCAAAGAAGAGATGCGCCGCCTATCAGGAGTATGGCTATCCGGCCGGCCGCTGGCGCCTCCCCACTGAGGCAGAGATCCTTTTCCTGCAGAAGTTGAATACCGACAACAAGATTCCTTCGCTTTTCAACCCAAGCACCACAAACGGTTATTGGGCAGCAGGGGCACTTCTTTATGTAAAGGATGGTTCCAACAACGACATATTCGTAGACCTTTCAGGTGTTACAGCCAACACCAATTCTATCGGTTATACCGTTGGATCAAATACGTATACCAGTTATGTCCGCTGCGTCTACGATACCTGGTATTGGGGAGACACTCATTCCACCTATACTAATAGCAGATGGCTTGGATACAAGACCGGCCTCAATGACACATTTTGATGAGATATGAAAAAGATTTACGCTATATTTTCTGTCTTTCTTGTGCTTGCTTCCGTGTCCTGTACACGGGAGGAGCCGGCATCCATAGCCAATTTTGAAAATGAGGGCGCAACCGTTCCCGTTGTTCTCTCTTTCCAGAATCCTCTGGTTCTTCAGGCCGATACCAAGGCCGAGATTGGAATGGAAATGGGGGTACAGCCGGCAATAAGCAGCATCCATGTTGCCGTTTTCGGTACCGACCGTTATCTGAAAGACTATGTGAGCGCTTATCCTTGCGACGTTGACGGCAATCCACTCAGCGGAGGCTTTGCATCGCAGAATGCGACATCGGCCTACTTCCTTGCCCGTCTTCCCATTTCTTCCAAAGAACGCGTGCTCCATATCATTGCAAACGGTCCGTCATCCCTGCCGTTCAATGCATATGAGAACGATATTATGCAGAACATGACGGTTACCGACGGCAACGGTGCATATTGGCAGCGAATCACTATGCCCGCCGGTATCAATGTTGTGGAAACTGACGGAAACGCTGAACAGACCCCCGACGGAGAATATATACCCACTCCCGAAACTGTTGCAGCCCTTAGTGGCCTCAAACTTATCCGCAACTTCGCAAGCGTTACCGTTAATGAAAATGCGGCCAACTTCGAGATTGTTTCTTATACCCTCTGCAACATGCCCCGCAGTGGCGCAGTTGCCATGTATAGCACCAACCACGGCGACTGGGTACCCGGCTATACAGATCCGAGCCTCACACTGTCCAATTACATCTACAGTTATGATGGGAAAAACTATCTGGGCTTCCCTGCGAATCCGGATATCGACACCAATATCCCCACAACTGTGGATGCATTCAACGCACCTGGTGTATCCGTCGGCCCGGGCGAACCTATATATGTATATGAGAGGGCAGTCACCACCGACAATCCTCCTTTCATCCTGATGGCGGCCCGTTATGTTTCAAGCGGCACTCCGGATTCATCAACACCCATCCACTACTATCGTCTGGACCTTGCTCTTGAAAGCGGCTATTTCCCCATTTACAGGAATTTTACATATGGTATCAACATCTCCGATGTATCGGTGGACGGCTTCGATAATCTTTCCGATGCAGCGGGTCACAATAGCGGCAGCAACTTCTCAATATCACTGGATACCCGCACTCTTCCCGACATTTCCAACGGTATTGTCCGTCTGTATATAGAGCAGCCCAACTTCGACTGGGTATACAGCACCGACACCAAGAGTTTCTGGTACAAGTTCCTGCTGAACAGTGCCTCCAGCGGCAACCTTAACGGGGACGTTACGGTAACTGAAAAAGACGGAGGAAATGCCCTAGCTTCTTTCAGTGTGGCCACCTCCGACGGCGCAAACGACCAACGTTCCGTAAGCTATACTCTGAATGAGCCCAATGGGACATCCACACTATCTTCCACCCTGCAGCTTGTGGGAACTTACAACGACGGCACAGATACCTACAGGCTTGTCCGTATGGTAACTATCCGTGTGTTTAACGCCAAGGAGATACATCCTTCTCTTTCTCCCGCTACGGTTGCGGACGAGGGGGGGCAGCTTACAACCCTTAGCATTCCTCTTCCCTGGGACCTTCAGGCTTCCATGTTCCCTATGGAAATCCTGATTGAGGACAGCGCCAAGGCATTGAATCCTGCGTCCAATGAAAATATGCCTGTGAAAACCACCGGTATAGAGAATCTGGACGAGCCCTTCAAGTCGCTTTCCGGAAACAATCAGTCTTCTTACTGCTTTGTCCGAACCCTCAACTGGTCTGAATACCAGCGCCTGAAGAACAATGCAGAGCTTTCGGGCAGTGACGATATTATCCTCACCTGCGATTTCGAGACCACCAAGGCTTTCTCCTCTTCTACGGTGTATGTCTATAACAAGTATTTCGCCACTGATGCTTCCGGTGTAACCACCGCCCAGACAACTCTCTACGGAGATCCGGACAACAATATCACGCCTAACCGTCAGAATGTATCCGGCACCTCTGCAACCGTAAAGGTGAAATCCACCGGAGACTGGGTGCTTAACATCGCAATGGCTAACGGCGGTGTGGCAGCCGGTGCATCCCTCAGCCCTTCCAGCGGCAGTTCAACCACCGGTCAGAATGTTACCGTTACCCTCCCTGAGAACGTGACCGAAAACGCGATACGCTATAAGCTTACGCTCACGAACACTTCATCCAGCCTTACCCGTACGGCCTACATTACCCAGGAAGGCATCATGATGAGCCTGTCATCGGCAATCACTACTGTCGATAACGGAGCCAACACGGTGACCGTAACAGTTGAGTCCGGCACCAGTTATGTCCTTGAGGTTATTGATCCCAACGGAACTGTGCTTTCTACCTCCGAGACATATTCTGCCACATCCGGTCCTACGGATCGTCAGGTGAATATCCCTCAGAACACCACAAACCACGAACGCAAGTTCACGGTGCGTGCACGCAACCTTATCAGTACTGTTTGGGAAGACATAATCATCACCCAGGAGGCAGGCTTGGTAAGAGTTAATTCTGCAAACGATGAAGTCCGTATGACGGCAACTACCGCTACCGTGAATGTGGCCTGTAGTTTCGCTACTGTCCTTAAGGCTTACGTTCAGGGTAATGACACGCCCATCTACACGGCTGATATCGCCGCAACCACCGGCCGCGATGAAACAATCACCGGCATACCTGCAAATACTTCAGGTGCAAGCCGTCACATCATCGTGAACCTGTGTGACACCACTACCGGAGATGTCCTCGCAACCAAGACTCTTACACAGCTTGGCGTGCCGGATATCAAGCTCACCACGTCCAATGCAAATATTGCCAATACTGCTACTTCAGCATCTATCAATGTGGATTCCGAGGCGGCTTGGACATTGACTGTGGACGGTACCCTCAGCGGCGCCAGCGTGTCACCTGCAAGCGGCTACGCCGGCGCAACCAATGCGGTTACCCTCACAGTCCCTGTGAACAACAGGCTGCAGCCTCAGACCTATACCGTCACGGGTGACAACGGTTCTCACACGAATTCCGTAACCGTCACCCAGGCTGCCGGTACCGCTACGCTGAGTATTGTGGACAGCAATATCTGGATGACTGCTACATCGGCAAACGTAAATGTATCCTCCAGCTTCGCAACTGTCCTGAAGGTATATGTTCCCGGAACAACCGATCCTGTCTTCACAAAGAACGTCGCAGCTGCCGGAGTCCATGGAGAAACTCTCACCGTGCCGGCAAACAATACCGGAGCCAACCGCACCATCAGGGTTGACCTTTGCAACGAGGACGGAGTTGTTGTGGCAACCGGCAACATAAGCCAGGCCGGAACACCCTCGTTCTCGCTCACAGCAAGCGCAGCATCTGTGATCGGTAATGCTACCACTACCACGCTCACGCTGGTATCCGAGCTTCCTTGCGACCTCTCAGTGGAAGGCGACGGTTCACCTACCGTTTCCACTCCTCTTGGCACTAGCGGTGTCTCAACAGGCACCTCCGGAACCACCATCACGCTCACCATGCCCGTCAACTACACAACCAGCGACGTGACATTCACCGTGAAGGCTTCCAGGGCCGGCTATGCCGATGAGTCCGTGGCCATTACCCACCGTAAGGCCACCCTCCGCACCGGCCAGACGGTAACGTTCGATACCACCTCTGGCGCTTCCAGCACATATCGCTATACCACCACAAATACGTCTGTAACGCAGAACGGTATTACCGGAGCATTCAGTGCAATTAATACAGTAGGTTATACTTATATGACCCTTAATAATGGCACTACAATGTCCTTGAGTGTTGATAATACGAAGGTGTATGAAATTACACGTGTTGTTTGCTCGTTCACTTCCACCAACCGCTGCCCTCAACAGTCTTACTCTTCTGTTTCTGATGGTTCCGTTACTTGGGGCTCCACAACAACGTGGACAGGTAATTCCGCTGCGTTCAACATAACAATGAGCAGGCAAAATAATAATCTGCGAATGGAAGAATACGTAGTTACCTACACAGATTACCAGTGGAACTAACCTCCCGGTAATCTCCCTATAACGGAAACGGATGTCCTCAAACACAGGTCATCCGTTTTCCTTTAATCCCTTCCCGTCCCGTCCAGAAAAACGGCCAAAATCCAGGATGGAAGGGACACAAACAAGAAAAGGATTGGCGTCTGCCAATCCTTTTCTTGTAGCCCCAAGTGACATAATATCGAACCTTTTTCTGGAGGACCTCGATAGAATCTGGGAACTCAAAAAGTGGATTCCAGACCCTTGTAATCCATATTTACACTATCTAAAGCCTGATGATGCGGAAGAAATATAACCTTCCACAACAAACAATTATTCCACTTGGGGGTACAACTTGGTTTTGTGTTTTTGATAATAATTACTACCTTTGCATTGAGATAATAAACCGTGATACGGATGGACAAAGGGTAGCGCGAAGTCCCCGCCAGCTTAATCCTCGCTCTTGAAGTAATTCCGCCACGTAGTCTTGGGGCAAAGCTAACAGGAGGTCAATCGGCCTCCTGTTTTATTGTCTTGGCAGTATCAATAGCTGTGATACAATACTGGACTTTCGTCTTATCGCTTTGTTTAACCCCAACCATCATTTTGACCAAACCAATTCCTGGACAACTGTAGGACATTCGTAACATACTCTTAAATCCTTTCTGGTTTTTCTTTTTCGGATTTGACGGCGTGGTTTCTACTAATACGGCATTTGTTAAGATGGCGTCCAATTGAAGCACGGCCAGAGTAGACAAGTATGTCATAGATGCCTGACCTGCCGTCTCCTCTAATGAAACATAACGGATATTAATATCATCTTTGAGGTTAAAGTTGTATTTCTTGGCCTCTGGATTACGCTTCTTCCAATCGTGGTAGAATGATAGAATAATCTTTTGCCGGCATCGACGTTCTTCTGTCGAATCCCCTATAGGAATATCATCTTCGGTAAACATACCTTCCTCCTCTTCAAACGGAACAAGAGGAATCTCCGTCAAGTCAGGCTCTTCTATGTAACCGATGAGCATTTCAAACGGCACCCCCATCACGCCAGCCGCCTTATAGATCGTCTCAAGGTTCTTGGATTTGAACAGCGCCTTTACATTCTGTTTCCGGATGCCCATACGCCTGGCGAACTCCGCCTTGGTCATCCCAATCCTCTCCAACAGCGCCTCTCCCTTTGCTTCAAAGTAAATCTGATTCATAGTACAGAACTTTTTGCAAAGGTAATAAATAAATATTATACCAAAAATACAAAAAAGCACCGTCATTTTGCCGGTGCTTTCGTAGCCCCAAGTGACATAATATCGAACCTTTTTCTGGAGGACCTGGAGAAGATCTGGGAACTCAAAAAGT
>OMQK01000101.1 GCA_900313205.1 uncultured Bacteroidales bacterium
TCCCACGGTATAGGATGGTTTGTCAGTAGAGAATGTGATCATTGTGAGTGCCTCGGGATCCTTCCTTGAAGCCCTTCCACGGTACTCCGGCCAGTCAAATGTTACAAAATTGCCAGTAACATGACCACTACCTGTGTCACGGGCCAGTATGAGGTACCTGCCCCACTCCGGATAATCCTCACGCACAGTGAATGAAACATCGGTGTTACCACTAACAACATTTCCGTTAGCAATCTTCTTCACAGAGTTGCCGGAAACGTATGCGTCAAGGTCTCCTCCGGGGCTGTCCCACCACCAGTTCCAGCCCACTTTGTACACTGCGTACTCTATCCTGCGGCCTTTGATTCTGTTACCGCGAGCATCTACAGATGCAATTTTAAACACCTGGTCAGTATCAGTTTCAAGGTATTCTCCTTCAGGTACCTTTAGTCCAACATATGCGCCGAAAGGCGAGTAGGGAAGGGTCTCAGTAGTGAAACTCTCGTCGCCACCGGGTTCTTCAACAGATGTTACAACTGTTGCCTGTAGCATGCCCGGAGCGCTTTGCGCAAGGGGAAGTTGTACCAGTGCCGTAAAGTTGCCCTGGGCATCCATGCGGCCCTTGTAAAGGTCATATTCCGCACTGGTAAACTGACTTGCCGGGTTATTGAATGTATAATTCTCAAAACCCTTGAAGGCGGTCCTTCCAGCCTTTTTAAGGGTTATCTTGGCCCTTACATCATTTCCTCCGGCCACGCTGCCGGTAAGCCAGCTGGCATGAGTCCTGACAGTAATCTTTTCCCCGGCCTGAAGGATAACGTCATTCCCGGCTTGACCGGGAATCTCATACCTTGTATTGATCTTGAGCCTGTTGGGCTTTATTGTTTCAATATGTAAAGTCTTGTGGAAGCTGCTTCCTCCAACTTTCAGGTATGCATTCCAGTAGCCTGTGGGGTCATCGGCCTTTGTAGGGATGTTAAAGCTGTAGAACCCGTCTGTCCCTTTGCGTACGTACTTGGCGTAGAACTGGCCTTCCGGGGTGTACACTTCCAGGGTGGCTGGATGGCCCTCCGGGAGTGACTTGTTTTTATCGGCCACAATGGCGGTAACATGGAGGGTGTCTCCTGGACGCCATACCCCGCGCTCTCCGTAAATGAAACATTTGAGTCCTTTGCTGATGGTTTCTCCTCCCACGTCAAAACGGCTCAGTGAACGCTCGTTACCACTTGTTACCTTAAGATAAGCTGTGCTGCCGCCGGCCTTTGCAACAACGGCAAAAGGCTTGTGTGCAACAGGGAGTTCGGCAAGGCCATTACCGTCTGTACTTGCCTTTGCAAGGCTCTGGAGCTGGAAGTCAAATACCTCCACCTTGGCTCCGGAAACCGGTTGTGCGGTAATAAGATCCGTGGCAGCAATCCAGATGCGGTCTCCGCCCGCATACTCTGCCATCAGGCCAAGGTCACTGGAGATGAGCTGAACGGCAGGGAAGCGGTCGCTGTCCATGTAGTAGGACGGCTTTGAAGGGTCATCGGACTCCTTCCAGTTATATTCTTCCCAGTTGTAGTCATTGTCCCAGTAGTAGCTGTTGGGGGAGTCCCAGATGGCTTCATCGGCCTCAGAGGGCTTGCCAGAAGGTGCCGCGGGGCTGCACATATACTCATTGCCGCCCCAGAGGCTCTGGTCCTGGCGGAAGCTTATCCTGATGCGGTAGATGGCGCCGGGCTCCTGCTTGAAAAGACCGCTCAGGTCTATGGAGTGGGTGTTCCATTTTTGAAGGTCCTTGGACGGGTCAAGGGGAACGTCCCCCTTGTAGATGAGCCTTCCGCTGCGCCTTAAGTTGCTTCGGCCATTAAGGTCATTGTCCTGGAGAAAGGCAAGGACGTTCTTCTCATATATCTTTATTACGCGAACCTCCACGGCTCCAAGATTCACGGCGCGGAAGGGGAGGATGAGAGCCTCTTTGTCAGGGAGGATGTTGCCCCTCAGCGGGATCTCAACAGCAGGCTTATCTTCACTCTGGCCAAACGTTCGGGTGAAAGACTGCCCAAGTGTGTTGCCATTGGCATCTTTCAGAGCCTCATCAATAGTGAGGCCGATCTCTTCCCTGGCACCTTCAAAGTGCACGTTGATTATGTTGTCATTTACCTGGACATAACTCTTTGCCACGCCGGTGAGTTCCACAAGGCCCTTCACCTTGGCGTTAACGGGCTGTGCACTGAGCACAACCTCAATGCGGCCGGGCTGCAGGGAAGCCTTCTTCACGCGGAACGGCTTTCCGTTGTCCTCTTCCTCCGGCTGTTCCTGGTGTTCCGGAGCGCCCTTCACCGTGATAGGGAAACTAAACACCTCCGGAGCGTCTTTCAGAACCTTTCCAAGGGCAAAACTGATGCTGTAGTCCTTTCCCACGGAAAGTTTTTCCGGAGTGTAGGTAACTGAGCTGGGACTGTTCCACAGCACAGTGCCCTCTGTCCTGGGACTGGTTGTGAAAAGGCCCTCGGTGGGCATCTGAGCAGCATCCTCCGTAAGATCTATGCGGATCACGGCATCCTCAGTGACAATGCCGCCGGTGTACGCCTTCACATACGGCGCAAAATCCTCTGCGCTGGGAGAAGGGGCCTTCCGGCCGCCGTTTCCGCAGCCTGAGAGTCCAAAGGCCGCCACCAACCCTGCTATGAGCAGTGCACTGTTTGCCGCCCAACCTGCGGCGCGTGGAGATAAGTGTTTCATAATCAACGAATTATACGTTTTGGGGTGCCGAAAAAAGCACACCCTCTTTTGGTTAATCTGCTGTAAATCAATTATTTAGCTCCACGGGCAGCAAACGTGGCCAGCCCGTCCCTGAGCCTTGAAAGCCCTTCCAGCAGCGTACTGCGTGGGCAGGCTATGTTAAGGCGCATGAAGCCCTCGCCGGCTTCTCCATATATTGTGCCAGTGCTAAGGACCAGCCCGTGATGGAGCCTGAGATGCTCCCCGAGGGCCTCGCTGAAACCTTCAAGTGGCATCCCTTTGGGCCGATATTCCCTGCAGTCCAGCCACATCAGGTAAGTCCCTTCAAGCGGCGGAGCCTGTACAAGCGGAATCTCATCCTCCAGGAAGCAATACACAGTACGGGCGTTGTGCCACAGGTACTCACGGAGAGCATCCAGCCAGGGACCGCCCTCACCGTAAGCCGCCTGAAGGGCCGTGGCACCAAAGACATTGACGTCACAGCACTCATTGTCATTGATTGCACGGTCCATCTTTGCAAGTACCTCCGGAGATGCCGCATAGATATTTGCGATCTGAATTCCGGCCAGGTTAAACGGCTTTGTGGGAGAGAAGCATGTTACGGAATTTAAAACGTATTCTTCCGGAAGAGTGGCCCAGGGGGTGTAATCGTGCCCGGGATAAGTGAGCTCACAGTGGATCTCATCTGACACCACAAATACGTTGTTCCTAAGGCAGATATGCGCCATACGCAGAAGTTCATCCCTTGTCCACACGCGCCCCACGGGGTTGTGAGGGTTACAAAGAAGCAGTACCCTGGACTCTGCCGCCAATTTCTCCAGAAGGTCCCAGTCTACGGTATAGAGGCCGTCTTCATAGTGCAGCGGGCAGGAAGCCTGCACGCACTTGTTGTTTCGGATGGCTGGGAAGAAGGCGTTGTAACAGGGGGTCATTACAATCACCTTGTCTCCGGGAACGGTCATTGCCTTGATGGCCGCGGAATACGCTGCAATAACACCTGTTGTGGGAACTATGTTCTTGCGGGAAATGCCCTTCCAGCCGTGCCTGGAAGAAAACCAGCGGTTCATAACAAGGAAGTAGTTGTCCGGCAGCAGTTCATAGCCAAACACACCGTGATCCAGCCTCTTCTGAAGCGCCGCACGGATTTCAGGGGCAACTTCAAAGTCCATATCGGCCACCCATAGCGGCAGCGTTCCGGGAAACATGTCCCACTTTACGCTTTCCGTCCCCTTACGGGACGGGCATGTATCAAAATTGTATTTCACAGTTTCCGGGTGCTTTGATGTTTTCATCTAGGATGACCTCCCCAATGCTTCCGGCCTTGATAAACCCGGAACGGGGATTCTTTACGGAGACAATGTGGCCGCTTACCGTAGCCTGGACTGAGCTGTATTCAAACGCAAGGTCTGCGTCCGGCTCAAAGCTGCAGTCTTCAAGGATAAGATTCTCACAGTAGCAAAGCGGCTGGGTTCCGCCAATACGGCAGCGCACAAGGCGAAGGTTCTTGGAGTACCAGGCCAGGAATTCTCCATTTATCACGGAGTCATACACCGTGATGTTCTCGCTTTCCCAGAAGGCGTCCTTGGTCTGGAGATTGGCGTTGCGGATAACGGCATTCTTCACATACTGGAAGGAGTAGTTGCCATACAGCGTGTATCCGTCAATATCTATATTCTCAGAGTGCATGAAGATGTAGTTGGCGTCAGAAGTTTCAACGTTCCTGAGCCTGATATCTGAACAGTCCCAAAATGTTTCCTGGGCCATGGGCATCTTCACATTCTCAAGGTACACATCAGAGATGCGACGGAACATCTTGGGGGCCTCCACCAGGGTGTCATACATACGGCAGCCGCGGGTGTACCACAGCGCTGCGCGGGCGCCTTCCCGGAAAACGCAGTTCCGGATGGTGAAGCCGTCACATTCCCAGAAAGGGTATTTGCCTGCAAACTCACAGTTAACTGCCTCAATGTTTGCACATTCCTTAAGGCTTGATTCTCCGGGGCCTATCTTTACACCCTCCAGCCTTAGTCCGTTCCTCCTGCAATACAGTGGACGTTCTCCTTCAAAGTATTGGTTTTTGATTGTCTCCATAACATTACAAATATACTAAACCTTTTCGGAAAAAGTAAGTATATTTGCACTAATGAAACGTGCATTTTTCATATTGTGCGTGGTGCTGGCGGCAGCTTGCAATAAGCCGGAAATCATCCCCGGTCCGGATCAGGAGAGACCGGGCAGGGCCAGTGACTCCACTCCCGGATCAGACCCAACCCCCGGCGGGCAGGACACCCCACGTCTCATCCCCGTCCTTCCTGAAAGCGGGGAAATCCCTGAGGTCCATATTACAATTACGGACAAGGACTGGAAAACCCTTCTTGACGCATTCAACAAAAACAGCAACACTCAGGATTACATCCCGGTAAATGTGGCATATTCTGAGGGCGGGAAAACGGAGGTGGTCCAAAAGGCTGGCCTGCGCCTCAAAGGCAACACCTCCCGCCGTTACCCTGGAGAGGCCGGAAACCTGCATCACGTCCACTTCGGCCTTCATTTCAGCGAATATGTAGAGGACCAGAAGCTTCTTGGCACCTCCCGCCTGGATCTCAAGTGGTTCAAGGATGACCCTGCATATTGCCGTGAGGTTTTCTGCTACGACCTTTTCCATCGCGCCGGCGTATGGACGGCCATCAGCTCCGGCTATACCCGCCTCTGGATAAAAATCGGCACCAAAGAATCTTATATGGGCGTTTATGAGCTCATGGAGCACGTGAAGGGAGATTACATCAAACGCCGTCAAAATGCCTTTGGCGGCAAGGGTGGCCATCTCTGGAAGGCCCGCTGGGGCGCAGACCTCAAGGATCCCAATGCCAATATTGGGGCCGATGACAACAAAACAGATTTCACCTATGAGCTTAAGTCGGATGCAACGGATTTTGCTGCCGCCAAGTCTCAGCTCCAGGCCTTCATCCGCAACCTCAACAATAAGTCGGGAGAAGAGTTCTATACATGGGCAGAAAACGCAATGGATGTCTCGCTTCTCCTTAAGACATACGCGGTAAACGTGGCTGTAGGTATGTGGGACGACTATTGGAATAACTCCAACAACTACTATTTCTATTTCAATCCGGAGGGTAAGTTCTTCTTCATCCCCTATGACTACGACAACACCCTTGGCACCAGCCAGGACTGTGGGGTGCAGTCCGATGCCGGCCGGCAGGACCCTCTGAGATGGGGGCACCAGAGCTATCCACTTCTAATGAAGCTTCTTGCAAAGCCTGAGTGGAAAGCGCTCTATGTTTCATATTTGAAAGAGCTCTGTGCCGGTGATTTCAAGGCCGATGTCTCTATGGCGCGCATCAAGGAGTGGCACAAGGTTATCGGCCCATATGTCTCCAACGATACTGGAGAGGACATGAAGATAGAGGACCGCCCGGCCCCCTGGGGCAATCATAATGAATACCGTATTCTCTCTGACGGCACCAATAATTTCTTCAAAGTGAAGCTAGTCCGTTATGACATTTTGTCAGTGACCGGGACGTTGGCACGGGCGTTGATTATAGCTTCGGTGTCATTTCCGGTCCCGGTGTCATTCCCGGCCTGACCGGGAATCTCAAAAGACAAATTTTAAAACACAATAAACTATGCTTAGACCATTAGGAACAAGAGTGGTAATTGAGCCCAAAGAGGCCGAAACCATGACCGCCGGGGGCCTCTACATCCCGGACAACGCCAAGGAAAAACCCCAGCAGGGAGTGATTGTAGCCGTGGGCCCCGGAGCCAAGGATGAGCCCATGGAAGTAAAGGTAGGAGAAACCGTCCTTTACGGAAAATACGCCGGCACAGAGGTCACCGTAGACACTAAGAAGTACCTCATCGTCAAGCAGTCTGATATTCTGGCAATTCTTTAAGGAGAGAGATACCCGGTCATAGCCGGGTATGACAAATCATTATGGCAAAGGAAATTAAATTCAATACAGACGTCCGCGCCGCCATGAAGGAAGGCGCAGATGCACTTGCAAATGCAGTTAAGGTAACGCTTGGCCCTAAAGGCCGTAACGTTGTTATCGCAAAGAAGTTCGGCGCTCCCCAGATCACCAAGGACGGTGTAACCGTAGCAAAGGAAGTGGAGCTTGAAGACCAGTTCCAGAACATGGGTGCCCAGATGGTGAAGGAGGTTGCTTCCAAAACCAACGATCAGGCAGGTGACGGCACCACAACCGCTACCGTACTTGCTCAGGCCATCATCAATGTGGGCCTCAAGAACGTAGCTGCCGGCGCCAACCCTATGGACCTCAAGAAGGGGATAGACAAGGCCGTTGCTGCCGTCGTGGCAGACCTCAAGAAGCAGAGCCAGCCGGTAGGCGAGGACTACTCCAAGGTGGAGCAGGTTGGTACAGTATCGGCCAACAATGATGCCCAGATCGGTAAGCTCATTGCCGATGCAATGGCAAAGGTCAAGAAAGACGGCGTTATCACCGTAGAGGAAGCCAAGGGCACTGAGACAGAGGTGAAAGTGGTTGAAGGAATGCAGTTTGACCGCGGTTATATCAGCCCCTACTTCATGACCAACGGAGACAAGATGGAAGCCGTCCTTGACGACGCCTACATCCTCCTCACGGACAAGAAGATCTCCAACATGGAGGACCTTATGCCAGTTCTTGAGCCCGTTGCTAGGGAAGGCCGAAGCCTCCTTATTATCGCAGAGGACGTAGAGGGCCAGGCCCTGACAACTCTTGTTGTGAACCGCCTCCGTGGCACCCTCAAGGTTGCCGCAGTGAAGGCTCCCGGCTTTGGAGACCGCCGCAAGGAAATGCTTCAGGACATTGCCACCCTCACCGGTGCAGTAGTGATCTCGGAGGAACGCGGCTTCACCCTCCAGAACGCCAACGTCCAGATGCTTGGCAAGGCAGAGAAAGTGACCATCACCAAGGAGAACACCACAATCGTGGGCGGCGCAGGAGACCAGGCTGCCATCAAGGACAGGGCCGATCAAATCCGTGCCCAGATGGAGACCACAAAGTCCGACTACGACCGCGAGAAACTCCAGGAGCGTCTTGGAAAGCTTGCCGGCGGCGTAGCAGTCATCTACGTAGGTGCTACCACTGAGGTTGAGATGAAGGAGAAGAAGGACCGTGTGGACGACGCCCTTAACGCCACCCGTGCAGCAGTTGAGGAAGGTTACCTTCCCGGCGGCGGCGTAGCATACATCCGCGCCGCAGAGGCCCTGAAGGGACTCAAGGGTGAAAATGATGACCAGACCACCGGTATCCACATCATCGAGCGCGCAATTGAGGAGCCCCTCCGTCAGATTGCAGCCAACGCAGGTGTAGAGGCATCCGTCATCATCAACAAGATCCGTGAAGGGAAGGGTGACTTCGGTTACAACGCCCGTACGGACGAATACGTGAAGATGTATGAGGCCGGTGTGATAGATCCTACCAAGGTGGCCCGCGTTGCTCTTGAGAACGCCGCTTCCGTAGCCGGCATGTTCCTCACCACTGAGTGCGGCATTGTGGACATCCCTGAGCCCGCTCCCGCAGCTCCCGCAATGCCCGCCGGCGGTATGATGTAATCATTTCCCCATATCAGAAAGCGCCTGCCAAAATCGTGGCAGGCGCTTTTGTTTGTGCTAAAAAAGTGCTACCTTTGAAAAAACTAATAACCAATGAGAAAAGCACTTGTTCTTGCCGTTATGGCACTTGCCGTAGCGTCCTGCTGCGGCAATAAGGCCGTGAAATCCACAGACCCCCGCGTGGATGAACTCCTGAAGAAGATGACCCTTGAAGAGAAGGTGGGTCAGACCGTCCTTTTCACCAGTGACTGGACCGTAACCGGCCCCAGCATGAGAAGCGGTTATCTTGAGGATATAAAAGCAGGCCGATGCGGAGCCCTTCTCAACGCCTATACAGCAGATTTCACTAGGGAAGTACAACGCGTTGCCGTTGAGGAAACCCGCCTTGGCATCCCCATTCTCTTTGGTTATGACGTAATCCACGGATTCCGCACCATCTTCCCCATAAACCTTGGAATGTCCTGCTCCTGGGACATCCCCGCCATTGAGGAAAGCGCCCGCATAGCCGCCGAAGAAGCGGCCGCAGCCGGTCTCCAGTGGACCTACAGCCCCATGTGCGACATTTCCGTAGAGCCCCGCTGGGGACGCATCTCCGAGGGTTCCGGTGAGGATCCTTACCTTGGCAGCCTCATATCGGCCGCAATGACAAGGGGCTATCAGGGAGATGACCTCTCAAAGGATAACACCATCCTTGCCTGCGTGAAGCACTTTGCCGCATACGGCGCCCCCCAGGCCGGAAGGGACTATAATACCGTGGATATGAGCGAGCGCTGGTTCAGGGAATTCTACCTCCCTCCCTACAAGGCCGCAATTGACGCCGGCGCACTCAGCGTAATGGCTTCCTTCAATGAACTTGACGGCGTTCCCGCCCACGCTTCCAACCACCTCATGAATGAAATCCTGAAGAATGAGTGGGGCTTCCAGGGTTTTGTGGTGAGCGACTACACCGGCATCAACGAGATGATAATGCACGGTTATGCGGCCGATGAATCCCACGCCGCAGAGCTTTCCATGAACGCCGGCCTTGACATGGACATGATGAGCGCTGCCTACATGAACCATCTCACAGACCTTGTGAAAAGCGGTAAGGTAAGTGAAAAAACCCTTGACAATGCAGTCAGGCGCATCCTTAACATAAAGGCAGCCCTCGGCCTTCTGGACGATCCTTATAAATACTGTGACACGGAGCGTGAGAAGGAGCGCACCCTCACACCGGAGAATAAGGCCTTTGCCCGCCAGATTGCCGCAGAGAGCATGGTGCTCCTCAAAAACAACGGCGTCCTTCCCCTCAAGAAGGGAGAGAAAGTAGCTGTTTTAGGGCCGATGGCAACAACAAAGGATGACTTCCTTGGCTCCTGGAGGGGCGCCGGGCAGGTGGAATCCGTTCCCGCCAGCATAGAGGACGCAATAAAGGAAGTGACTCCCGTGGCAGCATCGGCCTCCAAGGTGGTCCTTGTCCTTGGAGAGCCCTGGAGCTGGACCGGAGAAGCCGCTTCCCGCACCTCCATCAATCTTCCCAAGGAGCAGACAGAACTCCTCAAATCCCTCAAGAAGCAGGGCAAAACCGTTGCCCTGGTGCTCCTCAACGGCCGTCCGCTGGACCTCAGCGAAGAATCTGAGTGGGCCGATGCAATCCTTGAGGCCTGGTATCCCGGCACCATGGGCGGCTACGCTGTAGCAGATGTCCTATTCGGAGATTACAACCCTTCCGGAAAACTCTCCGTCACCTTCCCCCGGAACCTTGGTCAGGTGCCCATCTACCACTATGCCAAGAACACCGGCCGCCCCTACATCCACCCGGATGCAAAATATGAGTCCAGATATCTTGACTGCCCCAATGAGCCCCTCTACGCCTTTGGCCACGGCCTCAGCTACACCACTTTTGAGTATTCCAATCCCGTCATTCCCGGCACCGACCGGGAATCTCCCATGCTGAAAGGAGACGGTACCCTCACCGTAAAAGTCACGGTCACCAACACCGGAAAAGTTGCCGGCACTGAAACCGTCCAGCTGTACATCCGTGACCTCGTGGGCAGCGTAACCCGTCCCGTAAAGCAACTCAAGGGCTTTGAGCGCATCACCCTCCAGCCCGGAGAATGCAGGGAAGTGAGCTTCACAATTGACAAGGAAATGATTTCCTTCTACCGCCAGGACATGACCTGGGGCCCGGAAGCCGGAGACTTCAAGGTTTTCATCGGCGGTGCGTCGGATAACGTAAAAGAAGCATCCTTTGGGTATGAGATTTAAACTACTCCTTATTATATCGGCCATAATCCTTCTGGCTTCCTGCAAGCCCTATCTAAGTGATGACGCCCTTCTGGACCGGATAGAGCGCCTCACAATAGGTTATTTCACGGACTTTTCAGATCCCACAACCGGAATGGCCCGGGAGCGCAGCAATGACAGTAACCCCATAGTGACCACCGGCGGCACCGGCTTTGGCATAATGGCCATAATAGCCGGGGCAGAGCGCGGATACTTCCCCCGTGAAGAGGGCGTTGCCCGCATTGAGAAGATAGTCTCCTCGCTTGAAAAACTGGAACGCTTCCACGGCGCCTGGGCCCACTGGTACAACGCAGAAACCGGTGAGGCCTTCCATTTCTCAGAGTTTGACGACGGCGGAGACCTTGTGGAAACCGCATTCCTTGTCCAGGGCCTTCTGGCGGCCCGCCATTGGCTGGAGGCCGATAATTTTGACCTCGCAGAGCGTATCCATGACCTTTGGCTTGGCGTAGAGTGGAGCTGGTACACCCAGGGCCAGCCGGACGCCCTCTACTGGCACTGGTCCAAGAACTACGGCTTCAAGATGAACCACCGCATAACGGGTTATGACGAAACCCTCATAACCTACATCCTGGCGGCGTCATCTCCCTCTTATCCCATCAGTAAAGAACTCTACGAGGCCTCCTACAAGAACTCTTCCTATTATTATAACGGCAAGGAGTACTACGGGATAACCCTTCCGCTTGGAATGGAAATGGGCGGCCCGCTGTTCTTCTGCCACTACTCCTTCCTGGGCCTTGATCCCCGCGGCCTCACAGACGGAACCACCAACTACTTTGAGCGCAATAAGGCACACACCCTTATCCAGCGTGCATACGCAATAGACAATCCCAAGAACCACAAAGGCTACTCAGAGTATCTCTGGGGCTTCACCTCTTCCGACGACCCGGACGTGGGCTACAGCTCGCACCATCCCGGAACCGCCGACGAGAACGGCACCGTGTCGCCGACGGCGGCCGTGAGCTCCATAGTCTATACGCCGGAGGAATCGATGGAG
>OMQK01000102.1 GCA_900313205.1 uncultured Bacteroidales bacterium
TAATCTTCGCCACCTCCTTCTGAAGAGCCATCGGACGGTGACATTTTCAGAAGAACATACGAGTCTCCTGTGAGTTTGGCGCCGAATACCCCCTCCACGGAAATCAGGACAGAGTAATTACCGTCCGGAAGCGAAGAATCATCCACAGTGACAATCATTGAGGTTGTAACTTCCCCGGCACGAATAGTTACCGGATTCTGGAATGTAAGATACTTCGATTCAATATCACCCTTGACCGTGATGGAAATTATCACATCCTGCCTTGAAACTTCCGACAGAGTGAAACTTACGTATGCGGTCTTGTTCACAAAGGAATCCTGCGCCGCGGATAAACGGAGTTCCGGAACGGTATCTGTCTGGTGTGGGGTACATGCCGGCAGTATCCAGACCAGGACGGCGGCCAAGGATATGAAAAAAATGCGGGGGGTCATAGCAAAATGGTTTTTGCAAATATAATAAAAAAGCGCGAAATGCAACTGGTTTATAATCAAACATTTACAGGAAATCGTCTATGTGATTTTACACAGACGATTTCATGTAATGCGCTAATTGTCAATCACTTACATTTCACGAACTAATGTATCACCGGCCTCTCGCCAGCGCCCAGAGGACAACGCCTATGGAGACGGATACATTGAGGGAATGTTTGGTGCCTTTTTGGGGAATCTCAAGGGAAAAGTCGCACTCATCCACCACGGCCTGCTGCACTCCTTCAACCTCATTGCCGAAAACCAGTGCATAACGGTCAGGGCACTCCCCCCTGGGGACTTGTGCACCCCCGCACAAGGGTAGGGGGAGGGGCCCGTTGGATACAAGTCCCGAAGGGACGCTGGAGACAATGGGAGGGGCCGGAGTGGAGCGAAGCGGAACGGAGTTCCCCAGGGGGGAGTGCCCTGACCATAGTTCATCCAGTTTCACGGAATTAACGGTTTGTTCCACGGCAATGACGGTATATCCGGCCGATTGAAGGCGGTGGACCAGGTCCACGGCATCATCCACGTGCTCCGACGGCACAACTTCCTCTGCGCCAAGGGCCACTTTCCTTAGTTCTGCCGATGGCGGCACGGGGCATATTCCGCAAAGATATACTTTATCCACGCCGAAGGCATCTGACGTGCGGAAGGCGCTACCCACATTATGGGCGCTGCGGACGTTGTCCAGCACCAGCACAATGCCGCTGGAAGGCCTCACCGTGCGGTATTGCTCGGCCGATATCCGGCCCAGTTCCCTGTTTAGAAGTTTTCTGTCTTTCACGGGAGCAAAGTTAAAGTTTTTCCCAATAATTATGACTATATTTGTAGACCAATAACAAAAACCACATGAAAAAAGACATACAACTTTTTGAGCTAATCAAGAAGGAGCAGGAGCGTCAGGCCGCAGGGCTTGAACTCATTGCGTCTGAAAACTATGTAACCGACGAAGTCCTATCTGCGATGGGCTCCGTTTGCACCAACAAATACGCAGAAGGCTACCCCGGAAAGCGCTACTACGGCGGCTGCGAGGTAGTGGACAAGATAGAGCAGCTTGCAATTGACCGCGTGAAGGCCCTCTATGGCGCAGAGTACGCCAATGTCCAGCCCCATTCCGGTGCGCAGGCAAACATGGCCGTAACCATGGCCATCCTGAAACCCGGAGACACCTTCATGGGCCTGGATCTGTCCATGGGCGGCCACCTTACTCACGGTAGCCCCGTAAATGCCAGCGGCATCCTCTACCATCCTGTGGCTTATGGCCTGAACCCTGAAACCGGCCGCGTAGACTACGACGAAATGGAACGCAAGGCCCTTGAGTGCAAGCCAAAGCTCATAATCGGCGGAGCATCGGCCTATTCCCGCGAATGGGACTACGAGCGCATGAGAAAGATTGCCGACAAAGTGGGCGCCATCCTATGGATTGACATGGCCCATACCGCCGGCCTCATTGCCGCAGGTCTCCTCAAGAACCCCGTAAAATACGCCCACATAGTTACTTCCACCACCCATAAGACCCTCCGCGGTCCCCGCGGCGGCATCATCCTCATGGGCAAGGACTTTGAGAATCCCTGGGGCCTCACAACTCCAAAGGGAGAGGTGAAGATGATGAGCGCAATCCTGAACTCCGCCGTGTTCCCCGGCATCCAGGGAGGCCCGCTTGAGCACGTCATCGCCGCCAAAGCCGTGGCCTTCTGGGAGGCAGCACAGCCGGAATACGTGGAGTACCAGAAACAGGTAATCGCAAATGCTGCCGCCATGTGCCGGGAGTTTATCGGCAGGGGCTACAAGATCATCTCCGGCGGCACGGACAACCACCTCATGCTCATTGACTTAAGGGGTAAGTTTGAGAATCTTACCGGCCGCGTGGCGGAAAAAGAACTTGTCAGGGCCGATATTACCGTGAACAAGAACATGGTTCCCTTCGACACCCGCAGCGCCTTTGCAACCAGCGGCCTCCGCGTAGGCACCCCCGCAGTCACTTCCCGCGGCTTTGAGGAGAAGGACATGAAAACAATCGTGGACCTGATTGACACCGTTCTCCAGAGCGCATCGGACCACTTTGACGCCATCACCGCCAAGGAGCCCACGGAGCAGCAGACCGCAGAGCGCATAGCCCACAAGATGGTCCTTGACGAAGTCCGCCGCAAGGTGAACATGATGACCGCCGGCCGTCCACTTAACCGTTACTAGACAATGCGAATCAAGTTTCTCATAACTGCAGCCGTCACTGCCCTGGTCTGCTCCTGTACCCAGGCGCAGCAGCCCCAGAGCCAGGAAGCCGTGAAAGTGGTCACCTGGAGAGCCGCTGAGGTTACAAACACATCGGCCGTTCTTTCAGGCCGATATTCCGGAGTCACCACTGAGGTCCGCGACCACGGTTTTTACTGGGGAACTTCGGAATCCTCCATGACAGAGCAACTTGGCCTAAACAGCAGTTCTGACCAGACTGCCGATTTCACCGCCACCCTTTCCAGCCTGGAGCCTGGAAAGACGTACTTCTTCAAAGCCTATGTGACGGTCATGGACAGTGCCAGCGGCAAATATGTAGATGTTGAAGGCGGTGTGCAGTCATTCACCACAACCGGCGGGGTCACTCCCGATCCAGGCACTGGCGACTATTCCCAGCCTGTTTCCGGCCTGCAGTACCTTGGCTGTTATGAGATTCCCGCCATAAGCCTACTGAAGACAGATGCCAGCAGCGGCTCCGGTAAGGAGAAATTCGGCAGCACAAAGTACTACAACTATCTTACCACCAACGAGGACCAGATGGTGGTTACGCATACATATTCCTACAGCGGTAGGCAGTACCGCAATTACACCATCCTTGTGGACAAAACCAAGAAAGCATCCCTCTGGAACGCCTTTGTGATGCACAAAGATGCCTATCCCGACAACGGACTGGGACGCACAGGTAATTTCTCCAGCAACTGGGACCCCGGCGTTCCCTCGTCCTGGCAGCAGGAGTCATCCTCCAACGGCTATAGCCGTGGGCATTTGGTTGCTTCCAACTATAGGCAGGCCTGCACGGATGCCAACAAGCAGACATTCTATGCTACCAACCAGGCCCTGCAGCAGCAGAACGGTTTCAACGGTGCAATATGGGAAAAACTGGAGCAGAAGGTAGTTTCATCGGCCCCTTCAGGAAGGGACACCCTGTATGTGACCGTGGGTCTTCTCTTCGAGGACGGTGTTGCTCTTCCAAGTTTCTCAGTTCCCTGCCCCAGCCACTTCTACAAGCTCTTGATGAAGTGCAGCTTTGACTCTTCCGGCAACATGACTGCCGCAAAGGGCTGCGCCTACCTCTTTGAGAACGTGGCCCACAGCACGTCAGACTATGACAACTCCAAATACCGCACTTCCATCGACGCCATAGAGCAGCGCACTGGCTTCAACTTCTTCGCCAACGTTCCTGCTCAGTTCCAGGACACTGCAGAAAGCAGTTCCAGCCCCATCTGGTAGCCTAATACAGGACTTTATTCAGGAAGAGGGCGTTTCCGGGGACGGATTCGCCCGCTTCGCTTCTTGTACCCTTCTCTATGAGTTCTGCTATCCATTCAGGCCGATGCTTACCCCGGCCCACCTCTATCAGTGACCCAACCGTAGCACGCACCATGTTCCGCAGAAACCTGTCTGCTGCAATGCGGAAATACCAGTAGGAGTGCTCAGAGGCAGGAGGCACAGGTGCGGGGGACTCCGGTCGCTTCGCTCCCTCCGGCCCCTCCCACTGCCATAAGTGCCGGATTGGAAGCAAGCTTCCATCCGTCCCTTCTGTCAGCGGGCCCCTCCCCCTACCCTTGTGCGGGGGTGCACAAGCCCCCGCACCTGTGCCTCCTGCCTCTGAGCCCATTACCTGGAGATATGACGGGGTGTAGGGTTTCCAGAAGGCGTCGAAGACGGTGCAGACAGAAGTTTTGTTGTCAGTCCCGGTTTTTTCAAAGCAGGAGAAGTCGTGGGTGCCAAGAAGGTACTGACAAGCCTCATTCATTGCATCAAAATCCAGGGCGGGATAACCGCACTGCCAGCTCCAGGGGGCCACGAAAGGGTCTTTTTGCCTGTGAATGAAGTAGGTATATTCACGGCGGCGGGCGCCGAAGCGGGCATGGAAATCATCGGGCACCGGAATGACCTCATGAACCACTACTGAACGGGGCAGAATGGCATTTAATTTGTAGATAAAATCTGATGTCTCAAATGGCAGGGAACCGCCAAAATCAAAGTGGGCAATGTAGCCCACGGCATTGACGGCGGTGTCTGTGCGGCCGGCACCGGTAACGGCAACGGGACCGCCCAGAAGGCGGGAAAGAGCCCCCTCAAGGGCTGCCTGCACAGACGGAGCTGAGGGCTGGATTTGCCAGCCGCAGAAATCGGCCCCATTATATGAGAGACAGATAGAATAACGCATATGCAAATGTAACAAAATATATGGAATCAGTAAACATTCGTGAATTAAACGAAAGGATTCAGAAAGAGAGCGAGTTTGTAGATATGCTCACTCTGGAGATGGGAAAGGTGATTGTGGGTCAGAAACATCTTGTGGAGAACCTTCTTATCGGCCTCCTGAGCGGCGGCCACATCCTCCTGGAAGGCGTCCCCGGCCTTGCTAAAACCCTTGCAATCAATACTTTGTCCCAGGCGGTAGACGCCAAATTCAACCGTATTCAGTTCACCCCAGACCTTCTGCCCGCAGACGTTATCGGCACCCTTATCTACTCCCAGAAGAATGAGAGCTTTGAGGTGCACAAGGGCCCGGTCTTCGCCAATTTTGTTCTGGCCGATGAAATAAACCGTTCCCCGGCAAAGGTCCAGAGCGCCCTTCTGGAGGCCATGCAGGAGCACCAGGTCACTATCGGCGAGCAAACCTTCAAACTCCCGGAGCCTTTCCTTGTGATGGCCACCCAGAACCCCATCGAGCAGGAAGGCACCTATCCCCTTCCGGAGGCCCAGGTAGACCGTTTTATGCTGAAGGTTGTGGTCTCATACCCCCAGAAGGAGGAGGAGCGCCTCATCATCCGTATGAACAACACCGGAGAGTTCCCTAAGGCCCAGGCCGTGGTGAAGCCGGAAGACATTATCCGCGCCCGTCAGGTTGTGCGTGACGTCTATATGGATGAAAAGATTGAGCGCTACATCGTGGACATTGTGTACGCCACCCGTACCCCCGGAGCATACGGCCTCAAGGACCTTGAAGGCCTCATTTCCTACGGTGCATCACCCCGTGCCTTTTACAATTTCCGCAATCTGCTCACGCTTTGTCTTTACCGCCGTTCCAAAAAGGCCGCTCCGGGACACGTCCACCATCAGTACCACGGTGAGTTCACGCTCCTCCTCAAACACTTTCACGTAGGGCGCGCTCATACGCGCCGTCACGTTCCAGTCCATGGAGCGGACGTCGTCTCCGTAGCTGTACTCCCTAACCTCGCTGAAGGCCATACCACGCCCCTTGAAGGCAGAGTGGTACTCTCCGGCGAAGATCTGGTGGCTAAGGGCCTTTGTCCGGATCTCTATCTTACGGACCTTTTTTATTAATTCCTCTGGTGTCATTAAGGAACGATAACCGCGTTAAGAACCTTCTCTATGATTTGCTCCGGGGTAACGTTTTCTGCCTCGGCCTCATAAGTAAGGCCGATACGGTGCCTGAGAACCTCATTGCACACAGCCCTCACGTCTTCCGGAATCACATAACCGCGCCTCTTGATGAAGGCGTAGGCCTTTGATGCGGCAGC
>OMQK01000154.1 GCA_900313205.1 uncultured Bacteroidales bacterium
GATTATAGAAAAGATTATAGAAAAGATTTAATAATTAAATATTTAATTCGATGAAAGCATTGAAATCCATTCTTGCAGTGGCCCTGGGGCTTATCTGCACCGGTGCCCTTGCCCAGACAACCCTCAAGGAGGCAGTTGCACCCGGCAATAAAGTCTACGTTCAGATTGTCAACGACGACGATCACCCCATCCCCCAGGATGAGATTGAGGACGTCACCCGGGAACTTGCAGCCGCAGGCGCATGGGTGTGCGTTTCAGAGGCTTCAGAGGCCGATTTCACCCTCCGTGTAGAGGCCAAGAAGAAGATGGTCTTCAACAGCCCCCGCACCTGGCTCACCCCCTCTGTCCTTGACAAGGAAGGCAACGAACTTTGGGAGAGCAAAACCTACAAGGCCGATGCAACCATGTTCAACGGCTTCCGCAGCACCAGCACCTGCATCAGCACGGTGATTGAGAAAGGCTTCCAGAAAGACCTCTTCAAGAAGGCCGGAAGATAGGTTCTATCCGCACTACAAATAGTAGAAAAGCAAAAAACGCCTCTGAGCATATCAGAGGCGTTTTTCTGCGGAGGAGGGGGGATTCGAACCCCCGGTACAGAATGACCCGTACGGCAGTTTAGCAAACTGCTGGTTTCAGCCACTCACCCACCCCTCCGGGCTTAAAGCGTTTGAAACTCCCGCAGTGAAGCGGGACTGCAAAGATACGAATTTTTACTCAAACAGCAAGTTTTTGAAAAATAATTTGTAAGTTTAGCCAAAATTTGACCTTGAATATGAAAAAGTCCTGGATCATCCCCGCCGTAGCGCTTCTTGTAGCCGCTCTTGTGAACTTTGTGGCCCGCTGGTTTGGAAACGCCGCCGTTGCGGCAATCGTAAAGCCCGCCCTTCTTCCCCTTATCGCCCTCACAACCGTGGCGGCGGCAGGCGGGATGGAATCAAGAACCATCCGTCTTCTTGTCATAGCTCAGCTTCTTGGCGCAGCAGGTGACATCCTCCTCATCCCTGACGGCTTCCCCACATTCGCGTGCGGCCTGGTGTGTTTTCTCGTAGGCCATATCTTCTACTGTATCAACTTCGGCGGCCGCAGTTGGAAGGGCCTGAAGCCCGCCCAGTGGGTTCTGGCCGTTGTTGTGATGGTTGCGGCAACCGCAGGTCTTCTTATGGCAATCGGCGTTGAGGGAACCTTCCTGGTGCCGTTCGCAGTGTACGGAATGATGCTCATGCTCCTTATCTGGAGCGCCCTTGCGGGAGTACTCCGTGAGAAAGAAAAGGCCACCTGGATTATCCTTACCGTGGGTGCCGTGCTCTTCGCGCTGTCCGACAGCCTCATCGCCGTCCAGACCTTCCACGGCGCAAAAGTAATCCTGGAATTCCTTGTAATGGTAACCTACGTTGCCGCCCAGTGTCTCCTTGCCTGGGGCGGCGTGCGCCTTTTCAAGGCCGATAAAAAGTAGCTTATGCTTAGAACTCGAACTGTCATCCTTATATCGGCCCTTCTGGCCTTCATTGCACCCGTAAAGGCGCAGCCCCAGAACCCCGTGACGTGGGAGGTGAGCGCCAAAAAGGTGAAAAAGAACGTCTATGAGATAAAGGCGCAGGCCAGTATCCTGGCCGACTGGCACATCTACGACCTTCAAGAGTATGAGCTTGGCCCTAACCCCACCGTCTTCACTGTAACTGGAGACGCCATAGAGGCCGTGGCTCCGGCCAAAATCACCTCAAAGGTGGATAAGGAGTACGACGACATCTTCCGTATGGAGATAGGCACCTGCGAGTCCCCCGTAGTCATCGTCCAGCGCATCCAAACCCTCCAGGAGGGCCCCTGTGACGTGAATGTGGCCATCGAATGGCAGGCCTGCAACAAGGGGAACTGCCTTCCTCCCGCAGATTTTGAGACAACCATTCAAGTGAAAGGGGCATCGGCCTCCTCCGGCGGCAGCCTCTGGGGCCTTATCCTTGAAGCCATCCTCTGGGGCTTCCTGATGCTTCTTACGCCCTGCGTCTTCCCTATGGTCCCCATGACCGTGTCCTTCTTCCTGAAACGGAGCGGATCGGCCGCCAAAGGGCGCTTCAACGCCGCCATGTACGGCCTTTTCATAGTGCTTCTGTACACCGTTCCCATCTGCGTGATAATCGGCCTTACGTGGGCCCTTGGCGGAGAAACCGTCACGGCCGATATCTTCAACTGGCTGGCGACCCACTGGCTTCCCAACATCATATTCTTTGTGATTTTCATGGTGTTTGCGGCGTCCTTCTTTGGCGCGTTTGAGATAACGCTTCCCTCAAGCTGGACCACCAAGGCCGATTCAAAAAGCGGCCAGGGCGGCCTTCTGGGCGTGTTTTTCCTTGCGCTCACCCTGGTCCTTGTGAGTTTCAGCTGCACAGGCCCCATCGTGGGAACCGTCCTTATCAAGAGCACACAGGGAGAATTCTGGACCCCCATGGTTACAATGCTGGCCTTCAGCATTGCCTTTGCTCTGCCCTTTGCGCTTCTGGCACTGTTTCCGTCAATCCTTACCAAGCTCCCCAAGAGCGGCGGCTGGCTTAATAGCGTGAAGGTGGTGCTGGGCTTCGTGGAAATAGCCCTCGGCCTCAAATTCCTTTCCGTGGCAGACCAAACCTACCACTGGCACATCCTTGACAGGGAGGTTTACCTTGCCATCTGGATAGTGGTATTCACCCTCCTCGGCCTGTACCTCCTTGGCAAGATCCGCTTCAAGCACGACTCCCCCCTGGAATACATTTCCGTGGGCCGGCTGGCGCTTGTAATTGCCGATTTCGCCTTTGTGGTGTATATGATTCCCGGAATGTGGGGAGCGCCCCTCAAGGCACTCAGCGGCTATCTTCCGCCCATCCAGACCCAGGACTTTGTGCTGGGGCAGATCCCCGGTCAAGCCGGGGATGACGGCTTAGGTGCCGGCGCTGCCGGTACTTACGTCATTGCCGGCGGCGGTTCCGTCATTGCCGGCCCCGACCGGCAATCTCTGGTCGCCCTTCCTCACGGCCTCACGGGCTATGACAACCTTGAAGACGGCATTGCCGCTGCGGCAGCGCAGGGGAAGAAGGTGTTTGTGGACATCACCGGTCATGGCTGCGTGAACTGCCGTGAGATGGAGGCCCGCGTATGGAGCGACCCCCGTGTCCTGGAACGCCTCAGAAGGGATTATGTGATTGTTTCACTCTATGTGGATGACAAAACTCCGCTCCCTGAGGATAAATGGGTTACAACTCCGGAAGGAAAGGTGCTGAAGGATGTAGGAAGGGTTAATTCCCGCATGGTCCTGGACCGTTTTGGGGTTAATTCCCAGCCAAATTATTTCATTCTGGATTCTGAGGGCAACACCATCAAGGGTCCACGCGGATATAACCTCAGCACTGACGGCTTTGTAGAGTTCCTGGATTAGCTATCTTACAGGCACAGCGCGGCCGTCTTGCCAGGCAGTGATGCGGGCCTTGGGGAATCCCAGCATGCGCACCACGTTGAGTTCCTCCAGGGCGTCTTCGTAGGAAGAAAACATGCCCACATAGTAATTATAGCGCAGATTCACGCCCAGTCTCTCATAGACGGGCGTGAGTCCTTTTATGTCCTCAAGGTCTGCGTGGGTGGGGGAGTCAAACAGCAGGATCTGGTACACAAGGCCCGGCGGAAGGGTGTTATCCTGGGCGAATCGGCCCACAGGGGCAACGCGGAAAGACTGGGCGGCCTCCTTCGCGGCAAACTTTGGCTTGAAATCAGGCCCCAGGGAGCCCCTTGCGAAGGTGTAGCCAAGTTCCGCACCCGCCACTTCCTTATCCTCCTCAAAGCCCACGGCGCCGTTCATAAGGAAGCTCATCTCCACCTCCCTGAGTTCGGCCGATACCAGCGCCAACTTGGCCCTGAATATGTTCAGGAGCGTATCTCCCGGCATCATGTGGCGGCTTATGGAGTCCATCAGCGCACGGGATTCCTCCATCTTTTTCATATAGCGCTGGGTGGTGGCGTTGCCCGTTGTGAAGCCCTCCACGGCAGCGTCGTTATCGATGCGGGTAGGGTCTGAAACGGGCGTGAGTTCCATCAGTTTTTTCAGGGCCGATCCATCCCTTACGGCTCCCCGCGCAAAGGATTTCTCATAATCCAGCACGTATACCGTAACGCTGTCCGGGGCGCAGTCCCTGTTGGAGGCAAAGAGCGTGTACTCTCCGTCGGCGGAATCCGCCATCAGGTAGTCGTCGGCGGGGGAATTGAACGGGAATCCCATATTCACGGGATCCCCCCATCGGCCCGCCTCCGCGTCCCATGTTGATGAGAAAATGTCAAATCCGCCCAACCCCGCAAGGCCGTCGGAGGCAAAAT
>OMQK01000277.1 GCA_900313205.1 uncultured Bacteroidales bacterium
ATTTTTCCGGATTCACTATCATAAGGTGCACATCCAGGGGCTTTACGGCCTTCTTTGCAATGGCTTCCACCACGGGGAATCCAAAGGATATATTGGGCACGAAGGTGCCGTCCATTATATCCAAATGGAATATATCGGCATATTTATTTACAAGCTCTACGTCCTTTTCAAGGTGCAGAAAATCTGCCGCGAGTATTGATGGGGCTATCTGTATCATTTGAAACTGAGAACTACGTCCTGAAGATGTGCAACAAACTTATCCAGCGAAGCCAGTTCCAGCTTCTCACCTGGAGCATGGACGCCGCGGAGGGTGGGGCCGAAGGAAATCATGTCAAGATCCGGGAACTTCTCAAGGAAAAGACCGCATTCAAGGCCTGCGTGGATAGCCTTAACCTCAGGCTCCGTATTGAACAGCCTGCGGTAGCTCTCTACTGATACTTCCAGGATGTGGGATTTCAGATTTGGTTTCCAGCCGGGGTACTCACCATGATGCTCTACGTCAAAGGAGCCAAGGAAGAAGGCGGCCTCCACGCGCTCTGCCATGGCGTGGAGTTCACTCACGACGGAGCTTCTCTGGCTGGTTATGACCTTAAGGGTATCTCCCTCAATGTGCGCAGCGGCAAGGTTTGAGGAAGTTTCTACAAGGCCGGGGATATCCACGGACATCTGCTCCACCCCGTGAGGTACTGCAAGAAGGGTTGCAATGATATTTGCGGCATCCCCTTCCTCTATGGGTTTCTCTGAGGCCGATGCACTCTCACAGGACGCCCTCACAAGAGGGTCTGAGGATGCGAATTCCGCCTCCAGGAGCTTGGAGAAGGCCTCTACGTCCTCTTTCATCTCATCAATCTCATCACCGGGCACGGCAATTATGGCCTCAGCCTCACGGCAGATGGCGTTGGGTTTATTACCGCCATCAAGGCCGATAAGCTGGAAGTCGTACTGCAGCTCAGTGAAGAGGAAGCGCACAAGCAGGCGGAGGGCATTTGCCCTTTCCTTATTTATATCGTCTCCGCTATGGCCTCCCTGGGCACCTGTGACGCGGATCTTAAGTACTTTGTATCCCTTTCTGAGGGGCTCCCTGTGGAAATTGAAGGTGGCGGTGGTGTCTATTCCGCCGGCGCAGCCCACAAACAGCTGGCCTTCATCCTCGGAGTCCAGGTTGATGAGGGTTTTCCCTTCAAAGAAGCCGGGCTCAAGGGCAAACGCGCCGTCCATTCCGGTTTCTTCAGAGATGGTAAAGAGGCACTCCAGCCTGCCCATGGGGAGATCTCCGTCCAGAAGGGCAAGGCAGGCGGCAATACCAATTCCGTCATCGGCCCCAAGAGTGGTGTTCTTTGCTATCATCCAGCCGTCCTCTATCTCATAAGGGATGGGGTCCTTTAGGAAGTCAAATTCAAAGCCGGCGTTTTTCTCACACACCATGTCCTGATGGGCCTGGAGAACAAGCGTGGGGACATTTTCCTTACCCTTGGAAGCGGGCTTTGTGATAACCACGTTGCCGGTTTTGTCCGTTTTGCACTTTAGGCCGCGCGCTGCGGCAAAGTCCTGGAGATATTTGGTGATAGGGCCTTCATGGCCTGATTCCCTGGGGATTGCGGTGATTTCCTTGAAGAAACCAAGAACTGAAGCGGAATTCATATTGATTCTTGTTAGATTTTGTCAAAGTTACTAAATTTGCACGACATTTTGAACAGATTATGAAGTATTTTTCTACGGAGTATGTGCGCCGTGTAGTGTTTGGCGGAGAAAAACTTGTGCTGCCGGAAAAGGCAATGCAGGAAGTTGAGCGCTGTTACCGTTTTCTGGAAGAATTCCACAAGGATAAGGTTATCTACGGAATCAACACGGGTTTCGGGCCCATGGCTCAGTGGCGCGTGGAGGATGATTACCTGAAGGATTTACAATATAATATAATAAGGAGTCATTCAACCGGCGCCGGCAAGCCCCTTGGAGACGCATCGGTAAGGGCTGCCATGGTTGCACGCATAGGCACCTTCCTCCAGGCACGCTCAGGTGTTCATCCTGATGTGGTAAGGCTTCTTGCCGATTTCCTCAATAACGGCATCTACCCCTTCATCCCCCGTCACGGCAGCGTGGGCGCCAGCGGAGACCTTGTCCAGCTTGCCCACATAGCCCTTGCCCTGATTGGAGAAGGAGAGGTGCATTATAAGGGAGAATGGCGTCCAACCGCAGAGGTCTTGGCTCAGTGCGGTCTCAAACCCATGGAAATCCACATCAGGGAGGGATTATCGGCCGTAAATGGCACGTCAGTAATGACAGGCGTATCACTCGTGAACCAGTTCCAGGCCGATATCCTCCTGGACTGGGCCACCCTTGCAGCGGTATGGATGAACGAGATTGCTGGCTCCTACGACGACTTCATGGCGGAGTCTCTCAATGAATGCCGCCGCCAGAGGGGGCAGCAGGAGATTGCCGCACGCCTACGTAAACTAGCGGCCGATTCCAAGTGCCTTTCAAAGCGCGAGATTGAGCTCTACAACGGCGGCCATAAGGAGGAAGTCTTTGAGAAGAAGGTCCAGGCCTACTATTCCCT
>OMQK01000177.1 GCA_900313205.1 uncultured Bacteroidales bacterium
AATTATTTTTAAAAATTTATTTGCTATTTCATAAAAAAGTAGTACCTTTGCGTTCCATTCTTCTGGATGTAGCGCAGTTGGTAGCGCACCTGGTTAGGGACCAGGAGGTCGCTGGTTCAAGTCCAGTCATCCAGACACAAAAAAGAGACGCATCTGCGTCTCTTTTTTGTATCCGGATGACCAATTCCTTTTTAAATATTGAAGGGGCTACGCCCCCTCAAACACCCCCTTGTCGGCCTTCGGCCTCCGATGGTTGATTTCCATCCGGGTTTTGGGGCATTTTCCAGGACGGAGAAGGGGTTTCGCGGATTCCATCCGGGTTTTGGGGCGTTTTTCAGGACGGAGAAGGGATTTCGCGGATTCCATCCGGGTTTTGGGGCATTTTCCCGGACGGAGAAGGGGTTTCGCGGATTCCATCCGGGTTTTGGGGCATTTTCCCGGACGGAGAAGGGATTTCGCAGATTCCATCCGAGTTTTGGGGCGTTTTTCAGGACGGGATTGTGGTTTGGCCGAGTATTAATGTTATATTTGCAGTAATTATGAGTGTATACAGGGAAATATCGGCCAAAGAGTTCATGGATCTGGGAGGAAGGATCCTGTATGAGGACAATCACCTCCTTATCTTCAACAAGAGGAGCGGGGAAATTGTGCAGGGAGACAAGACCGGGGATGAGCCCCTGTCAGAGACCCTCAAGGCATTCATAGCCCAAAGGGACGGAAAGCCGGGGCAGGTGTTCATGGGGGTACCCCACAGGCTGGACAGGCCGGTGAGCGGGGTATGCGTGTTTGCAAAAACATCCAAGGCCCTGGAACGCCTCAACGAGATGCTCCGTAAAGGTGAAATTCACAAGACTTACTGGGCACTCACAGCAGGGAGACCTCCCAAACAGAGTGACACTCTCACGGATTTCCTAACACGCAATGAGGCCCAGAACAAGTCATACGTAAGCAAAAACGGTAAAGAGGCACGCCTCAAATACACTCTTATCCAAACTACAGACCGCTATTTCCTTCTGGAAGTGGAGCTTTACACCGGGCGCCACCACCAGATCCGCTGCCAGCTCTCCCACATGGGCTGTCCCATCAAAGGAGATCTTAAATACGGTGCAAAACGTTCAAATCCAGACGGAGGAATCAGTCTTCTTGCCCGTAATATACAGTTCATCCACCCCGTCAAAAAGACAGAGGTGGATGTAACGGCTCCCGTTCCGCAGTCCTGGAAAGGGATTAAGGAGGGGTAGGCAGTCCCGGCAGACGGTTTTCATTTCTGTTTATCCCGGTATTTCTTACGGATCCTTGCGCACCAGATACTTGGCGGCTCTCCCATCACGCTTTTGAAGCTGTTCAAGAACGACGACTCGCTCCTGAAACCGGAAAGATGTGCAAGATCGTTGATCCTGAGGCTCATGTTGGCCCTGTAGAGTTCCATTGCATACATCACTCGGTAATAATTGACGTATGCCCTGAAGTTCTTACCGGAAAATCTGTTGATGGTTTTACTGAGATAAGACCTGTTGGTAAACAGTGAATTGGCAAGGTCCTGAAGCTGGTAATCCGTTACCAGATATGGCCGCCTTTCCACCATAAACCTGCAACACCTGTCGTAGAGGAACTGATCGGTCATCGTAAAGTCCATGGAAGAGTCTGACGGATACATGGCATCCGCGCCGGGCCTTTCTATGTCCATGGCCCGGTTTTTGGCCTCTTTCCTGTACAGACGCACTGTCAGGTATACAACCATGGCCGCAACAAGTACAGAAAATGAAGCCAGAACAATTGTGAGGTAGTTCATTGGCGTTCACTTGAGACAGGCCGGCTGCCGGGAGCAAACCCCTATATGTCAAAGAGCGCTTATTTCTTTATGGTATCGAATCCCTTGCCGTACACACCGTTTACGGAACTGACGGAAAGGAACGCGTGTGAGTCTATCTGCCTTATGTAGCGCAGAAGCAGGTTAAGGTCCGTTTTTCTGGTAAGGACCATGAGCACCTTGGTATCCTGCTTGGTGTACCAGCCCTTGCCGTCAAGGACGGTCACGCCGCGGTGGAGATCCTGGGTGATGGAATCAGCAATCTGGTCATACTTCTTTGAGAGGATGAAGAGCTGGACGCTCTGCTGGGAACCGGAAATGTACATATCCAGCACATAACTGGTCACAGTCACCAGAATAAGACCGTAAAGGACCGTGGTTATCTTTTCCGCAAACGGCATCTTGAACATCACGGGATTACCTTCCGCGTCCAGCACGGCAAATCCTGTCTGAGGATCCAGCTGGGTCACAAAGGAAGGGACCAGCAGGGATGAGCCGATGATTATGAAATCCATGAACAGGATAACCTTGCCGGGAGACACGTTGTGGTACTTTGTCCAGATGAGTGCAATGATGTCAGTCCCGCCTGTGGAGCCGCCGTTTGAGATGCTCATTCCTATGCCGATACCCGCCAGGAGGCCACCCATAAGGACGCTCAGAAGCTTTCCGTTATCAATGGCCAGGGTCTTGATTATGGAGGCTGGTATGAACCCTGGCAGGAACCTCAGTGCTAAGGAAGCAAGGATGATGGCGTAAATTGTCTTTGCACCGAAGCCCATTCCAAGGACCACCATTGCCGCAATTATGAGGACCGAATTAAGGATGAAATAGGTATAACCCATCTGGACAGCGCCGTGCGTTGCATACTGGATCATGGAGCTGATACCGGAAACACCACCGCCGATGAGGTTGTTGGGGATGAGGAACAAAGCCCATGCAGTGGTGTAGATCAGGATACCGAAAGTGACCATGAGCCACTCCTTCACCTGGGTAAATACATTTTTCTTAAGAAAGGGCATAACGTTATTTTTTCTTCTTCTTGACTATTCCTGTCTTCATCTGGTCAAAGCCCTCTCCGTAAACGTTGTTTGCGGGAACAACTGTCACAAAAGCCTTGGAGTCGATATCCTTCACAGCCTTCACCAGAATTGAAAGTTCCGTACGGCGGAGCATCACCATAAGGACCCTGCGGTCTTCACGGGTGTACCATCCTATTGCCTTCAGGGCGGTCACTCCCCTTTCCATCTCCAGGTTGATGTAGTTGCCTATCTTCTCATACTCGTTGGAGAAGATGATAACCTGCACGGTTGAGTCCTTACCCAGCATGATGAGGTCCAGCACATAGGCGCAAACACCCATGGTGATATAACCGTATACCACATCCGTGAAGCAATGCCCTGGCACAAAGATAAGGAGGGTGATGACCACGAAATCGGCAAAAAGATAAAACCTGCCGATAGTGATGGGCCAGAACTTGTTCACAATGAGTGCCAGGATATCCGTGCCGCCGGTTGAGCCGCCCCTCATGATGATAAGGGAAAGGCCGACAGCCTCAAGGAGACCGCCGATTATTGGCACCAGGATGCCGTCTCCCACATACAGGGGCTGGCCCTCAACGGACCAGAGGAACCGCATGCTCTCATCTCCCAGAAGGCGGAAAAGAGCAGTGGAGAGCACGATGGCGTAAATGGTCCTTATCCCAAAACTCTGCCCCAGTATGATCCATGCCAGGATAAGCAGGAGCACGTTTATCCCAAAGTACCAGATATCCACGGAGATGCCTGTGACCATGGACAACAGGGCCGATGCGCCGGTGAGGCCGCCGTCAATCATATTGTTTGGAAGAAGGAAACTCTGCCACGCCATCACAAACAGCACAACGCCTATGGTGATGACTATGTAATCAAAGATTCCAATCAATATTTTCTTCTTCCTGTCCATCGGCCTTACTTCTTAAGAACAACGTTTACAATACGTCCCGGCACCACGATCACCTTGGCGATAACCATATCTCCAACATACTTGGGAGTGCTTTCGTGGCCTCTTACCAGGCCCTCCACCTCTGCGGGAGAGGCCGATGCAGGAGCATCAATGAAGAATCTGGTCTTGCCGTTGAAGGAGATGGGATACTTCACTGAGGAGTCTG
>OMQK01000166.1 GCA_900313205.1 uncultured Bacteroidales bacterium
CAACTGCGTCAAGCTCATCGTGGTGGACGGAGTTTTCTCAATGGAAGGAGACCTTGCCAAGCTCCCGGACATCGTTGAACTCAAGCATAAGTACAAGAACGTGGTGATCATGGTGGATGAAGCCCACGGACTTGGCGTATTCGGCAAACAGGGCCGCGGCGTGTGCAATCACTTCGGCCTTACTAATGAGGTTGACCTTATTATGGGTACTTTCTCCAAGAGCCTTGCCGCCATCGGAGGCTTCATAGCCGCCGACAGCGTCATCATCAACTGGCTCCGTCACAGCGCCCGTACTTATATCTTCCAGGCCAGCGACACCCCCGCCGCAACTGCATCGGCCCTGGAAGCGCTGCACATCATCCAGAAGGAGCCGGAGCGCATCACCAAGCTCTGGGACGTAACCAATTATGCCCTCCGCCGCTTCAAGGAGGAAGGCTTCGAGATTGGAGAGACTGAAAGCCCCATCATCCCGCTTTATGTTCGTGACCTTGAGAAAACCTTCATCGTTACCAAGCGTGCATTTGACGAGGGCGTATTTATCAACTCCGTGATTCCGCCGGCATGCGCCCCTCAGGACACCCTCATCCGCTTCTCCCTCATGGCCACACACACCCGTGAACAGGTTGACAGGGCCGTTGAAGCTCTCACCAAGGTGTTCAAGGAAGAAGGCATCATAAAATAAAAAAAGAGGCAAACGCCTCTTTTTTTATTGCAGCAGCGCCGCGGCCTTCTCTACATCGGCCGCTTTCACAACCAGGGAGATGGAGAGCTCCTCGCCGCCCTGGGCCGATGCTATGATGTTGATGCCGGCCTGCCCCACCTTATTATAGATTGAAGCCGATGTTCCGGGAAGGTTTCTCATGCGGCTTCCAAAGACTGTCACAATTCCAACCTCCTGATTGGCCACCACTACATCCTCCAGGGGAAGCAGGGGGTTATCTTTGAAAAGGCTTTGGATGGCATACACGCAGCGGTCTTTCTCTGCGCTTTTCACAGCAAAGGATATGCTGTATTCGGATGAAGTCTGGGCTATGAAACGCACGTTCACGTGAGCCTGGGCAAGGCAGGAGAAAATGGCCCCTGACATACCTACACGGCCAAGAAGGCCCGTTCCGTAAACGGTGATAAGGTCAAGGTCCCTGTCCACGATGACGGCAGTAGAGTGGGAAGATGTGCTGGAGATGAGAGTCCCTTCAAACGAAGGATCCGTAATATCCTTCACCACAATGGGGATGCCGGCATTCTTTGCGGGCCACACGGCCGATGAAGCAAAGGCCGCGTGCTCCTGGGAGCAGTAGTGGGCAGCCTCGTCATAAGTCATGGCGGCCTCTGACTGGAAAGCCCTGCCGTCTACATAGAACTCTATGGATTCTGCCTCAAGTGTGGCGCCTATAAGCGATGCCATAAGATGGGCACCGTCCTTCCCTACCCTCACTATATAACCAGTGGTGAGCCTTCCATAGCCGCCGGGGATGATCTGGCCGGGCACGCAGCGCTCACGGATCTGGGCTTGGGACTGCTGCCAGTCAAAATGCTGGACGGAGTGGCAGATCATGAGTTCTGTTCCGTCAAGGAGCCTCCCGTGGGCCTTTGTGCCGATAGCTTCCGCACACAGGCGCGCACATTTTGCCATTACATAATCCTGGATGGCATTGCGCTCCGTCTGCACATACATTGCCTCCCTTAGGTAACCGGACACGGTTTCAAGGATTGTATCCACCTTTTCACGGTATGCGGGGTCCTCTTCCAGGGAGTAGAAGTACTCCTTGATGGACTCCATCTGGGCCGATGCGTTCTTTTTCCTGTCTATGGTAACGCTGATGGCCTCTGAGAACAGGGACTCGATGGCCCTTTCCGGACGGATGACTGCAATTACGTCTTCCGTACAAAGGGCTGCGATACGGCTTGCAAACTGCTTCTTGAGATAGAAGGACCTTACTATCATAGTCTATAATTTGGTATATCTGTTTTCAACTACTTCAGACTTACAAATATAAGGAAAAAAAGCTATATTTGCACTCAAAACAGCAAAATCATGATTCAGTCCATGACCGGCTACGGTAAGGCCGAAGTCTTCCTTTCGGGAGGAAAACTCACCGTAGAGATACGCGCGCTAAACTCAAAGAGCGCCGACATCAACATCAAGAGTTCCCTACTTCCAAAGGATAAGGACCTTGTAGTAAGGAAGATGCTGGGAGATGCCCTTGTCCGCGGTACCATAGACCTGTTCCTGAATTGGGAAGCAGGCGCAGAGGAATCGGCCCATCAGATCAATCCAGAGGTCTTCCACAGCTACTGGCGCAGCGTAGTGAAAGCCATGGACGCAGAGACCGTCTTCACCAAAACCTTCCTCAAGGATCCCGGCGTCGGGAGCATCCTTGCAAGCGGAATCCTCCGTCTCCCGGACGTAGTGGACGCAAAGAAGGCCGATGTAATTACCCCGGAGAACTGGCCTCTTGTAGAAGCCGGAATCAAGGAAGCCCTTGAGCATATATGCGCCTACAGGGCAACGGAAGGCAAGGCCCTCTATGCCGATGTAACCTCCCGCATAAACCTTATCCTCTCCTACTATAATGAGATTGAAGCCCTTGAGGGAGAGCGCATTGCCGCAGTCAGGGAAAAACTTTCAAAGGCAATGCAGGACCTTGAGGTAAAGGCCGATCCATCCCGCTTTGAGCAGGAGATGATCTTCTACCTTGAGAAATACGACATAAATGAGGAGAAGGTCCGCCTCAGGCAGCACTGCAAATATTTCATGGAAGTGATAGACTCCGAGCCCTACCCCGGCAAGAAGCTTGGGTTCATCATCCAGGAGATGGGCCGTGAGATAAACACCACCGGATCCAAGGCAAACCACGCCGGAATCCAGCAACTGGTGGTAAAAATGAAGGACGAACTTGAAAAAATTCGTGAGCAATCCATGAATATTCTGTAAGTTTTTGAAGGCCTAAACGCCTGATACTCAAAGACTTCCCCGTTTTCCTGTGGGAAACGTTTCATCTCACCCCTGTAACTAACTGATTTCCAGAAGGTTACAGGGGCTTTAAAATGAAACGTTTCATCTTTTCCATGCAGTTTTTTATTCATTCCTTTGCCAGCAAAATGAAAAAGGAATGAAAAGGATACGCATATTCCTTATTGCTGCCGCCGTTCTTTATGGCGGCACGGATTCATGGGCCCAGCGCTTCGCCGTGGGGACCAACGCCGTGGACTGGATCTCCCTCGGGACCATCAACGCCGAGGCATCCATAGCCGTCTCCCAGCATGTCTCCGTCCATGTGGGGGCGGAGCTCAACCCCTGGACCTTCAGGGCCGGGGACAGGGAGACCCAGTTCGAAGCCCGTCAGAACTCCTACTGGGCCGGGGGCCGCTGGTGGCCCTGGCACGTCTACTCCGGCTGGTGGGCGGGAGGTGACGCCCGTTACAGCGTCTATAACATAGGCGGCATCTGGAGCCGCGAGGCCGAGGAGGGCGACGCCTGGGGCGCGGGAGCCTACGGCGGCTACTCCATCATGCTCAATGAGTTCTGGAACCTGGACCTCGGGGTGGGCTTCTGGGGAGGCTACAAGCGCTACACCCGTTATGCCTGTCCCCTCTGCGGGGTAAGGACGGAGCAGGGCGGGAAGCCCTTCATCCTCCCCGATGCCAGGATAGCCATCCAGCTGATCTTCTAGAATCCGGTGCCATGAAAAAACCTTTCATCATCATAGTCTTGTTTCTCATTCTGGCAGGGAGTTGCGGAGAGACTAAAAAAATTCAATCACTTCATAGTCAACATCTCTCCGCAAGCCTTGCCTTATCCAGAAATGAAGTTGCCGAGGAGCGGAAGGTCATCGCTTCGGCCCCCAGGGACACCATCACCGTGACCGGTGAGAACGGGGAAACCCTCCTTCTCATGAAAGCCGTCAGGGACGAGGAGTCCGGCGAGATGGTGGCGCACGATGTTATCAACGCTGCGGTCATAACCGCCCGCTTTCGAAACGTAGCCGAGAGGCACGGACGGGTGGACCTCCGCTTCGAAGTCATAGTACCTCAGGAGATGATGGACACCCGCTGGCAGCTGCAGTTCTACCCGGATATGTTCATCCTCGAGGACAGCGTGAGGCTGGAACCCGTCATCAT
>OMQK01000106.1 GCA_900313205.1 uncultured Bacteroidales bacterium
TAGAGAATACGTATAAAAATGGCAGATATTGAGCAAATGAAAGAGGCCGAACAACAGTATTCGGCAAACAGTATCCAGGTTCTTGAAGGCCTTGAGGCCGTACGCAAACGCCCTTCCATGTACATCGGTGACATTGGAGAGCGCGGCCTTCACCATCTGGTCTATGAGGTGGTGGACAACTGTATAGATGAGGCCATGGCCGGCTACTGCACAGACGTAGACGTCCAGATTCTTGAAGATAATTCAATCCGCGTAAAGGATAACGGCCGAGGCATCCCTACGGGTATGCATGAGAAAGAGCACCGCAGCGCCCTTGAGGTGGTTCTCACAGTGCTTCACGCCGGTGGTAAGTTTGATAAGAACAGCTACAAGGTGTCCGGCGGTCTTCATGGCGTTGGCGTAAGCTGCGTCAATGCCCTCAGTGACCTCCTTGTTGCAGAGATCCACCGTGAAGGAAAGATCTTTGTCCAGAAGTATTCCAAGGGTAAGCCCATCACTGAGGTCCAGGTTGTGGGCGTCGCGGAGGATACCGGTACCACCATCACCTTCCACCCTGATGCAACTATCTTTACCCAGACAATAGTCTACAAGTATGACACCCTGGCAAAGCGCCTCCGTGAACTCGCATACCTCAACAAGGGCATCCGCATCACCCTCACGGACACCCGTGAACTTGTGGATGAGTTTGAAACCGCAGAAGACGGTGAACGCAAGGCCACCGGAAAGCAGGTTTTCCGCTCTGATGTATTCTACAGTGAGCAGGGCCTGAAGGAGTTCATCGATTACCTTGACGCCGGTGCTCCCAAGCTCATCCCTGAGCCCATCACTGTAAATTCAGACAAAGTCATTCCTATCGATATCGCCCTCCAGTACAACACCGGATTCAGCGAGCGTATCTATTCATACGTAAACAATATCCACACAATTGAAGGCGGTACCCACCTCCAGGGCTTCAAGATGGGCCTTTCCCGTTCCCTTAAGAACTACGCTGAGAAAAACAACCTCCTTTCCAAGTTCAAGGGAGACCTCAGCCCTGAGGACTTCCGTGAAGGCCTTACCGCCATCATTTCCGTGAAGATTGCAGAGCCTCAGTTTGAAGGCCAGACCAAAACCAAGCTGGGTAACCCTGAGGCAACATCGGCCGTATCCCAGGCTACTGCCGCCGCCATGGACCAGTACCTTGAGGAGCACCCCAAGGAGGCCAAGACCATTGTAGAGAAGATTGTCCTTGCCGCAACGGCCCGCGCCGCCGCCCGCAAGGCCCGTGAAATGGTCCAGAGAAAGACTCCCATGGGAGGTGCCGGAATGCCCGGTAAGCTTGCCGACTGCTCAGACCATGATCCTGAGAAATGTGAGCTCTTCCTGGTAGAGGGAGACTCCGCAGGCGGTACCGCCAAGCAGGGCCGTGACCGCCGTATCCAGGCCATCCTCCCGCTCCGTGGTAAGATCCTCAACGTGGAGAAAGCCGCCCAGGACCGCGCATTCGAAAGCCAGGAGGTACGTAACATCTACACCGCCCTTGGCGTAACCGTGGCCCAGGAGGACGAATCCGGAGAAAAGCACATGGACCTTTCCAAGCTCCGTTATCACAAGGTTATCATCATGACGGATGCCGATGTAGACGGTTCCCACATCGCCTGCCTCATCCTTACCTTCTTCTTCCGTTACATGTTTGACCTCATCAAGAACGGATACGTTTACCTTGCCACTCCGCCGCTCTATCTTGTGAAGAAGGGCAAGGAGGAGCGTTACTGCTGGACAGACGCCCAGCGTGAGGCCGCAACCGCAGAACTCGGCCGTGGCACGGACAAAGGCGTAACCGTACAGCGTTACAAAGGTCTTGGTGAGATGAGTGACACCCAGCTTTGGGAAACCACCATGGATCCTGCAAGGCGTGTCCTTCGCCAGATCACCATAGAGAATGCCGCAGACGCAGAGCGTACCTTCTCCATGCTCATGGGAGACGATGTCCCGCCGCGCCGCGCCTTCATCGAAGAAAACGCACACTATGCAAATATCGACGCCTAGACTCTGGCAGAGATACCTGCCGCTTGTCATTGTTTTCGCAGTCCTTGTGCTACTTATGCCAAGGACCGCGAAATTCAATTATGACTACAAGAAAGGCACTCCATGGCCCTACGAAACCCTCATCTCCCAGTTCGATTTCCCCATCCTCAAAACTGAGGAGCAGATCCAGGAAGAGAGGGAGCAGGCCGGTACCATCATTGTCCCTTACTACAAGTATTCTGAAGAGGTTGTCTCAAATGTGGTCAAGACCGTCCAGAGCCTTGATCTTGGAGCCCATAACAACCTCAGGCCCACGGTGGTAACCCGCCTTGGAGACATTTACGCAAAGGGCGTAATATCAGATGCCCGCGTGAAACTTGACAGGGGATCGGCCGAAATCTCAACGGAACTTATATCTGTCCAGAAAGACAAGAGGGCACATCAGTATCCCCGCAGCGAGGTTTATAAGGTGTCGGAGGCCCGGGACCAACTTGTGGCAATGGTGGCAAAGACCTATCCTTCCGTAAACTTGGATTCCCTTTTCCGCCGCACCGGCGTCTATTCGGCCATAGTCCCCAATCTCATCTTTGACAAGACAATGACGGAGCTCACGCACGCGGGTTCGTCAGACTATATTTCTCCCACCCTTGGGTATGTCAAGGCCGATGAAAAGATCGTCTCCCGTGGGGAAATAATTACCTCGGAGATAGCCCAGATCCTTGACAGCTACAAGGAGGAATACAACAAGGTTTACGGCTACAGCGGCCCCAGGGTGCTCCTGTACCTTGGCAATCTCCTTCTTGCCCTGGCCCTGGTTGTTATCCTGTACCTTGTAGTTTACTTCACCAACAGCCTGGTATTCCAGGACCGCAAGCGCTATTATTATCTGCTTACGATATTCCTTCTGGCATCGGCCATCACATTTATCTGTGAGAAAACGGTGCCTCACCTCAAGTACGTCATCCCTTATCCGGTGTTTGCCCTGTACCTGCTTGCGTTTTTCCGCAAGAGGCTTGTGATGCCTTTCTACATGGTCACACTGCTGCCGCTTCTGATTTTCTGCGGCAACGGCATGGAACTTTTTGTGATGTACCTTGCGGCGGGAACCGTCACCATAGAGACTTTTGGATACTTCAGCAAGGGCTGGAGGCAGTTCCTCAATGCCGCCATCATCTTTGGCGTGGAGGCCCTCATCTTCCTCTCTTTCCGCCTCATAGATGTGGGAAGCAATTCGGCCTGGTGGATGGACGTCATCCTCATTTTCATAGGCTCTGTCTCTACCGTAGCCCTGTATCCTCTGATCTACCTCTTTGAGAAGATATTCAACCTTGTGTCCGTCACAAGGCTCATAGAGCTGGCCGATACATCAAATCCTCTTCTTCAGGAACTCTCCGCAAAGGCCCCCGGAACCTTCCAGCACAGCCTTCAGGTTATGAATATGGTTGACGCCGTGGGCCGCGCAACGGATGCAAATGTTCAGCTTCTTCGCGCTGCTGCCCTGTACCATGACCTTGGTAAGATGCAGAATCCAATGTGCTTTGTAGAGAATCAGAGCGCCATCCCGGAGGCCGCATCATACCATCAGGGGAAGTCCTACAAGGAAAGCGCAATAGATATAATCCGCCACGTGGACGACGGCCTTGCTATAGCTGAGGAGAACCGTATTCCTGGTGAGATCCAGGCGTTTATCCGCACCCATCACGGCACTTCGCCGGCAGGGTACTTCCTCAACAAGTACCTCAATGATGGCGGTGATCCTTCAGATGTGGCGGAATTCTACTATCACGGCCAGAAGCCCACAACCAAGGAGGAGGTGATCCTCATGGTATGTGACTCCATAGAAGCCGCTTCCCGTACGCTCAAGGACTTCTCTACAGAGTCCTGCGACCGTTTTGTGGAAGGAATCGTAGCGGGCAAGGAAAAGGCCGGTCAGCTAGAGGATGCCGATATTACAATTCACGACCTTAATCTGATGAAGCGTATGCTCAAGACATATCTTCAGCAGATTTATCACGGGAGGGTGAGCTATCCCAAGCGCAGAGGTTGATTCTTCGGCATTTTTTTCCTATCTTTGCCGCCCCAAAAGAAATAATAAATAATAATATAACTATGAACGTAACTAAAATCCAGCCCGATGCCCTGAACTATCAGGTTACCATCGAGATTGCGGCAGCTGATTACGCAGAGCCGCTGAAAAAGCGCCTCAACGAGTACCGCCGCAAGGCCGATATCAAAGGTTTCCGTCGTGGAATGGCACCTATCGGCCTTATTCAGCGTATGTACGGAGACCAGGCCCTCTACGAGAGCGTTAACGGTATGGTAGGTGACTCCCTTGACAAATTCATCAAGGATGAGAAAATCCGCGTAGTTGGAGAGCCCATGCCTTCAGAGGACCAGCCCCAGCTTGCATGGGAAGCCGATAAGGACTTCACCTTCAAGTTTGACATTGCCCAGACTCCGGAGATAGGCTTCGATGTCAATAAGGACGACAAAGTTGTCTACTACGACATAAACATCACCGCCGCAGAGAAGAAGGCCACCCGTGACCAGATGCTCCAGCAGTACGGTTCCCTCCAGGAAGGCAAGAAGGCCGGAGAGAATGACTACATTGTGGCCGATATCGAGAATGAGGGTCACAAGGCCGAGGGCGTGTATGTTTCAATCGCCCAGGTAGCGGAGGAAGCGCGTGGCGCTTTCATCGGCAAAAAGGCGGGGGACAAGTTCCAGATGGACGTTAACGCCGCTTTCACCAATGAGACAGACCGCGCTGCAATGCTGAAGGTGGACAAAGCCCAGCTTGCAAACCTTGATCCCATGTTCACCTTCACCGTTGTGAATGTCAAGACTTTCGTTGCAGCAGAGGCAAATCAGGAAACCTGGGACAAGATGTTCGGAGAGGGTACCGTTACCACCGAGGAACAGTTTGAGGAGAAGATCACTGAGCGCATCAAGGCTTCCCATGAGCAGGACGCCAACTATCGCTTTGGCACGGATGTCCGCAATTACTTTGTCCAGAAGGCCGGCCTGGAGCTTCCTGAGGCTTTCCTCAAGAGGTGGCTGGTGTACGTGAACGAAGGCAAATTCTCCGCAAATCAGGTGGAGAAGGAGTTCCCTTCATTCATCGAGGACTTCAAGTGGCAGCTTGTCCGCGGCTACATTATGCAGAAATTCAATCTGAAGGTTACCCGTGAGGATGTGAAGCAGGCTGCTCTCTCATACGTTGCCTACCAGTACGCAATGTACGGAATGGGCGGTGTTCCCCAGAACATCATAGAGTCTTCCGCAGAGAACGTCCTCCAGGACCAGAACCAGTATCGCCGTCTTGAGGAGCAGTGCGAGGACAACGCAGCCTTCGCACGCGTCCGTGAGGAAATCACCCTCCAGAACAAGAAGATCTCCATGGAGAAATTTAGGGAGCTGAAATAATGACTGATTTTGAAAAATTTGCAGTGAAGGGAAGGGGCATCTCGTCGATGACCCTTTCTCGTTATTCGTCGGTTTATGACGGATACATCAATCCCACAATTACGGAAGAGCGTCAGCTGAATGTTGCCCAGATGGACGTTTTCAGCCGCCTCATGATGGACCGCATCGTTTTCCTGGGAGTTCCCATCGATGACGACGTAGCCAACATCATCCAGGCCCAGCTGCTTTTCCTTGCTTCAAAGGATCCGGGTGCCGATATCACCATGTATCTCAACACTCCCGGCGGTCAGGTGCACAGCGGCCTTGCCATCTATGACACCATGCAGCTTGTCCAGCCGGATGTTGCAACTGTGTGCACCGGTATGGCAGCATCAATGGGCTCCGTGCTCCTCTGCGCAGGTGAGAAGGGAAAGCGCAGTGCGCTTCCTCATAGCCGCGTCCTCATCCACCAGCCCCTTGGC
>OMQK01000095.1 GCA_900313205.1 uncultured Bacteroidales bacterium
TGCGCTGGCATTGCGGAGGTTTTCATAGTAGCTGTTTTCAGGATTGATGTCCATTGAGCTGTAGTCCTTCCATTTGTCAGGATAGCCTATCTTCACGGTGAAGGCAGCCAGTTTCTCACGGGCGCGGACCTTTGTGGAATCACTCATCCACTCAAGTTCATCGATGTGCTGTCCAAGGGCGGTGCGGAGATTCTCCACAAGCTTCACCATCTTCTTCTTGGAACTTTCCGGGAAGTAGCGGGCTACGTACATCTCACCCACGGCCTCTCCAAGGATGCCGTTAGGAACGCTCATGGCACGCTTCCAGCGGGGAGTTTCCTCCTGGGCGCCGGCCATCTGATGGGAGAAGAACTCCCAGCTTGCGGTGTAGAATTCATCGGAGAGGGCACCTGCCTGGCTGCTGATATACTGGCAAAGGAGGTATGACTTGAGGGTCTCAAGAGGGCATTCTTCCATGAGTTTTGAAAGGCCGTCAAAGAATGAGGGCTGTGCCACAATCACTTTATCCTGGGCGGGAACGCCGGCAGCCTCAGTAATCATGTCAAAACGGATGGCGGGCCATTTGGAAACAATCTCTGCAGTTGACATTGGATTGTAGATGGCCGCCATGTTACGGTTCTGCTCCCTTGTCCAGGAAACAGTGGCAATTGCATCTTCAACTGCAAGGTCCTGGGATGCAAGCTCTGCTGCATTCTCTATCCCTGAGAGGGTGAGGACCTTCTCAAGATATGCCTTGTAGCCTGCCTTGAGTTCCGCGTTTTCGGGCTTCAGGTAGTAGTCGCGGTCTCCCATTCCAAGGCCTCCCTGGCCAAGGTACAGGACCTGCATGTCGGAGTTAGTTAAATCGGCCTCCACGCCAAAGTTCATGAAACCGCCTTCTCCGTAGAGGTTCATTTTGCCAAGAAGGGAGGCAAGGGCGTCCTTTGAATCGACTGCCTGAATTTCTGCGATATAGGGCTGGATAGGCTCTGCACCAAGGTTATTGCGGGTGGTGGAGTCAAGGGCCATCTTGTAGAGGTCACTGATCTTCTGCTCCACGGTGCCGGGCTTTGCCTTGAGGGTGGTCATCTCCTGGAACAGTGCGTTGAGGTTTTCCTGAGCCTGCTCGCGGAGTGCGTCAAAGCTGCCGTAGCGGGAGAATTCTGCCCTCAGGGGGTTCTTAACCTGCCATCCGCCGGTTGCGTACTGATAGAAATCCACCTTGGGTGAAGTGGTGGTGTCAAGGTCTGTCAAATCCAGTGCGGGTGCTCCGGATTTGGGAGCGCACGCCGCCATTGCAAGGAATGACATCATAAGGATAAACGCTTTTTTCATTATAATGGTTTTATTATGAGTCACAAAGATAGCAAAAAATCCTTTAGCAGGAACTCATGTAGGCTTTAACAAGTTTCCACTTTCCGGCCTCAAAATCGGCCTTGGTGTAGAGGAGGTTCAGCTGGCCTTCGTCGTAGAAGCGCAGCCCGGCGGTGTCGGAGTCTATCTGCAGGAAGTTGATGCAGCCTTCCATCTCCTGACGCACCTCCTCAAAGAAGGGGATGCCAAGGAGTTTGGTGCAGTCATCATTGTCCGGGCAGGCCTCAAAGGTTATTTTGAGGGCTTTCTGGGTGAGGGGCTGGTCTTCGTCGTCCACCAGGATGGCGCTGCGGAAGGTTTCCATATTCACGGCCTTGGTGTATTTCACCACCACCTGCTTCCGGGGCCATTCCCCAATTCCGTTGTGCCAGGGGCTGTCAAAGCCAAGGTACTCGTCAAGGCCTGCGAAGATGTAGAACATTCCCTCGTGGGGGAGCCGGCCCTCTGGGTCGAACGGCGCAATATCGGCACAGTCTATCTGGCACACGAAGGTGAGGGGATAGTCAAATTCCTCGCCGTCTTCCTCGGCCTTTGCAAGGGGGTATTCCATGTCGGCGGGAAGGTCTGGGTCTCCCCACCATTTTGAGCAGCAGAAGAGCTCCTGCTCCGTTTCCTGAAGCTTGATCTTGATAGCCATGGCGCTAGAATTCGTAAAGGTTGAGGCCTGTTTCAGGGTCCTGGTATCGGCCGATAACCGCCCACGGAAAAGCCTCCACGTAAAGCTCGCAGGCGCCGTTGATGCAGGCTTCCAGGAGATGACCGCCGATGCATGAGTAATCCCTCCGGCTGGCGGTGATGTGAAGGTGGAGGTACGGCTTTCCGTCCTTCTGAGAGATATTCCCGGTAAGGTTTGTGATCTCCATCTGCTCCTTGAAGGTTTTGTCAACGTACTTCTTGGTGGCGGGGTCAAGGAAACGGAAAGTGGCCTCCGAGATAGCCCCAAGGCCGGTTATATTACCGGCAAGGATGTCCTTCTCCTTGCAGAAAGCCATAAGGGCGGCAGCAACCCCCTCATGGTTGTCTATACTCAGGACAAACGCATTGTCCTTTACCTCTTTGTACTTATACATGATGTATGACTATTGTTTCACGGGAAAAAGGTGGTACTTTGCGCCGGGTTCCGGAGTAATGATCCTGGCCTCGGTCTTTGAGTCGTCCTTTGGGTCAAGATACTTGTATACAAGGGCTTTGCCGCCGGAGAGCCAGAATCCGCTCTCTTCTCCAAGGGCCGGTGGCAACAGCAGGAAGATGAATGTTTGCTCAGTCTTGTGCATGAACGCCATGTTTGACCTGTTGTTGATGCAGACAAGGTCACAGTTGTCAAGCAGCCACTGCGCCTGTGCTTCAGAAGGGTTGCACCACTGCAGACCGTAATGGACGGTAGAAAGGTCTGCGCCGTCCACCCACGGGAAAAGGGCGTCGTCATACACAAATTGATTTGCCCAGACAATTCCGTTGTCAAAAGGTTTTCTGCCTGAATCCTTTGTGCCGTATTCTCCTTCAATCTCATATAGGGGAGTGAGGCTTGACTTCTCCATATTAACCATAGCTATGCCCCACTGCTGCCTGTCAAGGTCAAGGCTGCTGTATGAGGCTGCCGACGGATCATAAAAAGAAAACATCAGTCCCTTTCCTTCCACTTCCATTCCGGGCATATTGGCTCTTACGGTCATCATCTCAAATTTTCCCAGTTTGATGTCCTCTCCCACATATGTGTTGCCGTTGAAACGGACCTCGCAGCCGTAGGTGATAGGTTTGTCAAAGCTTATGGTGCGGGCCTTGGTGTCCAGCGTATACCCCACGGTGCGGTATGCCCCGGAAGGAAACACCACGGTGGCCTTCCCGTCTTTGAATGTGAATTCCGCCGCGAGGAGGTTTTCATCGGCATCCTTATAATGCATCCTGCCTATCTCCTGCTGGCCATAAGGGCCCTTGAACCCGCTCACGGCCCAAATCTGCCCTTCAAGGTCAAAGTCTTCATATCTGATATCCAGCCCGAAAGGGTTCAGTCCGCTGCAGGCTGCCGCCATAAGGGCAGATATCAATACTGCTGTAATCTTATTCATATTATCATTTCTGAAGCCCATATAATGCAAAGATAGCAAAAATCCAGGCCGGTGCCCAGCTGGGGACACAAAAAAGGCCGATTTTGTTGCGCCCGCCGGCCTCAGCCTGCGGAGACGCCTTCCCCGAAGAGGGCGAAGTCTCCTTTAAGGGGGTCGTCGGGGAAAATCTGCGCCAGGCGGGCGGTGAGGCGCTGCGCTGCGGCCATAGAGGCGGTGCGGGAGGAGAGCAGCCCCAGCCGGACACTCTGCTGTAGCACGTGGGTGTCCATCGGCATAATGAGCGTGCGCCTGTCAATCTGCCGTGCCCAGAGGCCAAGGTCTACGGGAGAGCCGTCACGGACCATCCAGCGGAGGAACATACACACCCTCTTGCAGGCCGATGATGTATCCTTCGGAACCGGTGCCGTCTCTCCGAACCAGCGGGTGATGGCATCCACAGCCTCAATGCCAGTTGCGGAACCGACGTACGCCCCCAGCGTGCCGTAGCCGTCAAGGAGGCGACGGTAGGATTCAAGGAAGGCGTTAACATCGGCCACAGTATAAAGCCTGTAGTAGCAGGCGGAAGAGCCGGCGGGTATATCGGCCTTGAAAGCCCCTGAGCGCACCCAGCGGTCCATATCTCCGCCTGCGCGATCCAGCAGCCAGCCTATCTTTGGCATAAACTGCGCCCGGGAGCCATACGCCAGGGCCTGGGCTACAAACGCAGTGGCCTCCTGGTTGGCGGCGCCGGAGACCTGATGCATCCACCAGGATGGGTCTCCTTCAATGAAAGAGGGAGTCTCGTACTTTGCGGCGAGCTCCCTCAGTAAAGCGTCTACACTCATTTAAAGGCCGATACTCTTGAAGAAATCGTTACCTTTGTCATCTACCAGGATGAAGGCCGGGAAGTCTTCCACGGTGATCTTCCAGATGGCTTCCATTCCAAGTTCAGGGTATTCCACGCACTCAATGCTGCGGATGCTGCTCTGGGAAAGTACTGCGGCAACGCCGCCGATTGTTCCAAGGTAGAAGCCGCCGTGCTTCTGACAGGCATCCGTTACCACCTTTGAGCGGTTGCCCTTTGCAATCATCACAAGAGATGCGCCGTGATCCTGGAATTCATCCACGTAAGGGTCCATACGGTTTGCCGTGGTGGGGCCCATGGAGCCACAGGGATAGCCTGCAGGAGTCTTGGCGGGGCCGGCATAGAGGATGGGATGGTCCTTGAAGTATGCGGGCATTCCTTCACCTGCATCCAGGCGGGCCTTGAGCTTTGCGTGGGCAATGTCACGGGCCACGATAATGGTTCCCTTGAGGTTCACGCGGGTGCCTACTGCGTATTTGGTGAGCTCTGCGCGCACGGCATCGATTCCCTTGTCAAGGTCTATCTCAATGCCCTTGGGGCCTTCGCCGGGACGGCGGAATTCCTCAGGGATAAGCTCTGAAGGATTGGTGTCCATCTTCTCTATCCAAACGCCATCGGCATTGATCTTTGACTTGATATTGCGGTCTGCGCTGCAGCTTACGCCCATGCCGATAGGGCAGCTTGCACCGTGCCTCGGGAGGCGCACCACGCGGATGTCGTGGGCCAGGTACTTGCCGCCGAACTGTGCTCCAAGGCCTATCTTCTGGGCCTCCTTCAGGAGTTTCTCCTCAAGGTCTATGTCACGGAAGGCGCGGCCTGTTTCATCACCGGTAGTGGGAAGGGCGTCATAGAACTTGATGCTGGCAAGCTTCACGGTAAGGAGGTTTTTCTCTGCCGATGTTCCTCCTATCACAAAAGCAATGTGGTAAGGCGGGCAGGCTGCGGTGCCAAGGGAACGCATCTTCTCCACCAGGAACGGGATAAGGGTACCCTCGTTCTGGATGGTGGCCTTGGTCATGGGATAGAAGTATGTCTTGTTGGCGCTGCCGCCGCCCTTTGCCACCATAATGAAGCGGTATTCGCTTCCCTGGGTGGCCTCAATGTCAATCTGGGCCGGGAGGTTACACTTGGTGTTAACCTCATTGTACATATCCATGGGGGCGTTCTGGCTATAGCGGAGATTCTCCTTGGTATATGTGTTGTAAACGCCAAGGCTCAGGGCTTCTTCATCCTCGAAGTCCGTCCACACGTGCTGGCCTTTCTCTCCGTGGATGATGGCTGTGCCGGTGTCCTGGCAGAACGGAAGCACGCCCTTCACGGAAGTCTCTGCGTTGCGAAGGAACTGAAGGGCCACGTATTTGTCGTTGTCAGAGGCCTCGGGGTCCTTCAGGATTGCAGCCACCTGCTCATTGTGGGAGCGGCGAAGCATGAACTGGCAGTCGTGGAAAGACTGCTGGGCTACCAGCGTAAGGGCTTCCGGAGATACCTCCAGGATGGTTTTGTCACCGAATTTTGAAGTTTTTACCAGTTTTTCAGAACCGGGAATCTTGTAATACTCCGTGGTATCCGGGCCCAACTGGAACATGGGCGCATATTTGAATTCTGCCATAATGGTTTTATTTGTTCAGTTTACAAATATAGCATTTTTACGGGAGGATTCCAATGCTTGCCGTGTTGACAGTCAGATTGCCTGTAGCGTCGTTTTTTGTGTCAACACGGCAGTGATTTCACGGAAAAAGGCCAATTCCCTTGCCGTGTTGGCTCCGAAATCGGCCTTATACGCGTTTTAGCCGTCAACACGGCTAGCGAAGGAGGGCGGTCCAATTATTCCGAAACAGGACGCACGGAGAAGCCGTAGTATCGATCGATCATCGTACGGCCATGCCCATCAAAGAAGTTGTAGGAAAAAGCTAAAGAGTGATTATCACAAAGCGTACTCCAATACATCACGCACGATCCTGCATCTTGGTGTTCTGCATCTTCCATGTAACCGGCATAGGGAAGGAAGATACTATTGCCGTTAGGGCCGATGAATAAAGCTCCCTTTATCCCCGTGCCGTTATAATCGTCTACAATAGACCAGTCGCACAGTGACAAAAGCGCCCCCCACTCATCAGATGACGGTATTCGCCATTTGCCGCCAAGTTTCACGTGCGCGACATCATCC
>OMQK01000107.1 GCA_900313205.1 uncultured Bacteroidales bacterium
CGGCGCCGTACGGCTTGCCCAAAACCGCCAGACAATAAACGATCTTAACGTCTTCCCTATCCCGGACGGGGATACCGGAGACAATATGTATATGACCATTGAAGCCGGCGCTTCCGCTTCCGGTGAATCCCTTGGAGAAATGGCCAGGGCCGTTTCCAGCGGTATGCTCCTTGGCGCCCGCGGCAATTCAGGCGTTATCCTTTCCCGCATTTTTGCCGGCATGGCAAAAGGCCTTGACGGGCTCCAAAAGGCCGATATAAAGGAATTCACAGCCGCAATGCGTTCCGGCGTAAAAGAGGCTTATACGGCCGTTTCCCAGCCCGTTGAAGGCACAATCCTTACCGTAATGCGGGAAGGAGTTGATGCTGCGGAGGGTTCTTCTTCAATTGAAGAGTTCATGGACCGGTGGATTGCTGGAATGGACGTGAGCCTCCAGCACACACCTGAACTGCTGGATGTACTGAAGAAATCAGGTGTTATAGATAGCGGCGGCGCAGGCCTCCTCTGCATAGGAGAAGGTATGCGTGACGGCCTTCACGGTTTGGTGGATATGGCTGCCACACCTGGCGAAGCCAGTGTGTCTCATGCCACGGTGGATTTCTCGGCCTTTACGGAAGACAGCGTCCTTGAATTTGGCTACTGCACGGAATTCCTCCTCCGTCTCCAGCACTCAAAAGTGGACCTTGACAGCTTTGACGAGTCCGTAATCCACGACTGGCTGGCTTCCCAGGGAGATTCACTGGTGTTCTTCCGTGACGGCAGCATCATCAAGACTCACGTTCATACAAAGGACCCCGGCGCAATACTCACCAAGTGCCGTGAATGGGGAGAATTCCTCACCATCAAGGTGGAGAACATGACACTCCAGCACCACGAGAATCATATGGACGAGCGTTTCAAGCGCGCCCGCAAGGCCCTTGGCGTAGTTGCAGTGGCAGCCGGAAAGGGCCTCACGGACAGTTTCAAGGAAATGGGGGCCGATGCAGTCATAGAAGGCGGCCAGACCATGAATCCTTCCGTGGAGCGCTTCCTGGAAGCATTTGACAGCGTTGACGCAGAGACAATCTTTGTCCTGCCCAACAACTCCAATATCATCCTAACCGCCAACCAGGCATCGGCCATATATGAGAAGGCAAAGATAGTGGTAATCCCCACCAAAACCATCTCTGAAGGCTATTACGCCCTGGCAAACCTGGATCCTGAGCTTCCACTCGAGGACCTTAAGGCCACCCTTGAAGGCGCTGCGGCCTCTGTCACCACCGGTATGATATCAAAGGCCATCCGTGACACGGAGATAGCTAAAACCGGAGAATTTGTTGGATTCAGCGGCAAAGAGCTCCTTTGTGGCTCCCCTTCCCGCCCTGACGCCATGAAAGCCCTTGCGGCAAAGCTTGACGCCGGTAAGGCCGATATCTTCATCATCTTCAGGGGCGCTGACGCTCCGTCGGAGGAAGCGGAAGCGCTTAAATCGGCCTTTGAAAAAGAATATCCCGCCACGGAAGTGATACTTCTGGAAGGCGGCCAACCAGTATTCGATTATATTTTACTTCTATGCTAAAACTTTACACCGACACAGACACCGACTTCTGCCCGTCGCTGGCGGCAGAGTACGGTTACAAGCTCATTTCAATGCCCTACAGCATCGAGGCAAAGACAACCTACCCTTACGTAGACTTTGAGACTTTTGACGCCCATGCCTTCTATGACAGGCTTAGGGGCGGGGTTCTCCCAACCACCAGCGCCATCTCCAAAGAGCAGTACATGAACTACTTCATAAAGGATTTCATTGAAGGCAACGAAATCCTCTACGTGCACTTCTCCAGGGCCATGACCAATACCTTCGACGCCATGGATCAGGCCATAGCAGAACTAAAGGAGAAGTATCCCAAGGCCCGTTTTGAGGAAATTGATACAAAGGGCATCACCACCATCTCCTATGCAATAGTGCGTGAGGTTGGAGACCTTGTGAAGGCCGGAAAATCCCTCGACGAAGTCCTTGACTGGGCCAAGACGGAGGTTGACAAGTTTGCCATGTACTTCTTTGCCGATGACCTCAAGTTCTTCCGCCGCAGCGGCCGCGTAAGCGGGCTTGCCGCCACCATGGGAACCCTTATCGGCGTGCGTCCCCTCATCCATATGAGCCAGGAAGGCAAGATGGTGTCCGTGGGCACCGCCAAGGGCAGGAACAATGCCATGTTATACCTTCTCAATAAGGTAGGAGAACTTGGAGACGATATTGATTCTCACCGCATCTGTATCGGCCATACCGACGCCCCCGAGATTGCAAGGCAGCTTGGCGCCATGATCACTGAGAAGTATGGCCACCAGAATATCGTTTACGTGGACGTGAACCCCACCGCCGGCAGCCACTGCGGCCCCAACGGCGTGGGCGTATGCTTCCATGCCATTCACCGCTAATCGTATGGAAACAAGAGAAATCATCATAGACCTTCTAGGCAGCGACCTGGGCCCGCAGGAAATGCTGGAAGGGGCCAGGCTGGTGCTGGAAGACTTCCCGGATGTGAATGTGGTACTGGCCGGGCCGCGAGACCTCATTGAGGCCGCAGGTCTTCCGGAAGGCCGCTACCGTATTCTTGAGGCCAATCGCACCGTCACCAACCTGGACAATCCAATTGAAGCCTTCTATTCAAAAGAACCCGTGTCTGTATTCCGGGCTCTGGAAGAAGCAGGCAGCTGCAGCAGCGTGATTGGCGTCATTAACGCCGGAAACACAGGGGCGCTGTTCGCCGGTGCAATCCGTTTCCTTCTGGCCGACAGGGATGTCCGTCCCTGCATAGCGGCTATCCTGCCCACAACTAAGGGAGGCTTCACCTGCCTGGTGGACACTGGCGCGTCCATAGACTGCGGAGCCCAGCAGCTGGTCCAGTTCGCCCATCAGGGCACGGATCTGATGCGTAAGCTCTACAAACTGGAATCTCCGCGTGTTGGGCTCCTTTCCAACGGAGCGGAACCCACCAAGGGCAACAAGCTGGTTAAGGAAGCTCACGGGCTCCTGTCCCGTGAGGAAGGCATCAATTTCATCGGCAATATTGAAGGCAACAAAACCCTCTCCGGGGAATGCGACGTCTTGGTGTGCGAAGGCTTTGCCGGCAACCAGGTGCTCAAGAACTCGGAAGGCATGGCCGTGAACCTGATTACTGAGATTATCAAATACGGCAAGACTCATAACGTACCGGCTGCAATGGAGATTGCGGGATACCTCATGTCCCGGTTCGACTTTGCTTCCCTTGGCGCCGGTATCATGCTGGGCACCAGGAAGGTTGTGGTGAAAAGCCGCGGTTCATGCAAGCGCACAGCCATCAGGAACGCTGCCCAGATCCTTATTAACCTTGCCGATGACAAAACTATATACGAATCAATAGACTAATTATGTACGACAGACTTTTACCCCTCATAAAGAAGTATCTTCCTGAAGACAAGATAGCCCAGGCCACCCCTGAATCCCGCCTTATAGCAGACCTTGGAATGGATTCCATCGGCATGCTGATGTTGTCCATGGCCCTGGAAGAAGAATTCGGCGTGAGCTTCAACGCTCCCGTTAAATTCGAGACAGTACAGGACGTTATGGATTTCCTGCAGAAAAACGCTACAAAGTAATGAAAAAGCAAAAAGATTATCAGCTGGAACTGGCTAAGCGCAAATACAGGAAGACAAACTGGATTTTTTACTTTATCTATTATTTCGCGAGCCGTTTCATCATTACCCGTCCCTTTCATCCGGAGTTCAAGGTTATTGACAAGCTTTCCAAGTGTAAAGGGCCGGCCTTCCTTATCTGGAACCATCAGTCCAGAAGGGACCACGCCATGCTTACGGCGCTCGCCTGGCCACGGAGAATCAATTTCCTGGCAGAGGAGGCATCATTCTTCAGGAGCCATCTCTCCATGGTTTTCAAACTGAACAACGTCATTCCCAAGAAGGTCCTGAGCAATGATATCGGCAGCCTTCGTGCCATATGGGACATCATTAAACAGAACGGCGTTGTGGCTTTCGCTCCTGAAGGCTTTGCTTCCGTATTCGGAGACAACCAGCCCACGGTTCCCGGAACGGGCCGCTTCCTCCAGGTATTCGGCATTCCTGTCTATTTTGCCTCCCTGCAGGGCGGCTATCTGTGCACCAGCAAAGTAACGGATGAAGACCGCTCAGGCAAGTTCCGCGCCCAGCTCCAGCTGCTGTTCTCCCCCGAAGATCTGAAGAGCATGACACCCCGGCAGATTGAAGAGCGTATTGACGAGGTATTCCACCACGACGACTTCAAGTGGAACAGGACGCACCATTTTGCATACCGTTCCAAGGAGGGTATCTGCACCAACCTTTCCGACCTGTGCTATCGCTGCCCCAAATGCGGAACGGAATTTCAGATGGTGGCAGGAAAGGACAGCATAGAGTGCCGGCACTGTGGCAACAAGGCTACCATGGACCAGTACTATGCCTTCCACAAAGCCTCACCGGATTGCGTCATTCCGGAATCCCCTACTGAATGGACCCATCTTGAACGCCAGGCCATCATTGACGAAATCAGAAGTAACTCAGACTATTCTTTCTCCGTGAATGTAAAACTTGGAGACATTCCCAAGGACCATCTGCTCACAGAGGAAAAAAGCACGGAAATCTGCGGTGAAGGTGTATATACCGTAGACCATAAAGGCGTGCATTACAGGGGCACCCGCCACGGAGAGGAATGGGCTTTTGACATGGACTACAACCAGGTCTTTACCTATCCTTCCTCCGTGATGTTGGACCGCTTCTCACTGTACGTGGACAACGAATACTACGATTTCATTCCGGAATACCGCGCTACAGGCAAGCTGACCATCCTCACCGAGGAAATGCACCGGTACCATATCAACAAATGGAAGAATTTCCCCTGGTTCAGCTACATGTACGAGGGGAAGGAAGTTGGGATTGACCTGAAATAAGTTATCCGCCGATGAATTCCCGCAGCAACGAAGTTGCGGGGATTTCTTTATCGGGGACTGGGGTGAAATAGTGGATGAACTTGAGGAGACGGTGGCTCTCACTGTACTCCGGACAGTTTTGCGGAACACTGCGCAGAATTGGTTCTGCGTGGTTTTTCATTACCGCAAACTCAATGAGATAGGCGCTGTTGAACATAACATCGGCCATCTCCTGATAGGGATAGATCCACTTTTCCTCTGCGTCAAGCACGTTCTGCCAGTTGGAAATTGACTCCCTGGCGGTGAAGGCGCCCTTGTTGTAGTCACGGACGATACGCCTCAGGAGGCGGTTGTCGCTGGTGGGGATGGCGTTGTGGTCGTCCAGGTTGGTGCCTGTGAGGGTGTTGATGAAAATCCTGAACTTGGCTTCTTCAGGAATGTCTGACGTAAGGGCCGGATTAAGGGCGTGGATGCCTTCTATGAGGAGGATACTCCCCTCTTCCAGTTTCAGGCGTTTCCCGTTGTATTCCCTCAGACCCGTTACAAAGTTATATTCAGGAACGTTTACCTCCTCTCCGTTTATGAGAGCCATAATGTCGCGCTCCATAAGGGCGTGGTCTACAGTTTCAAAATTGTCAAAGTCATAGGAGCCGTCAGGGAACTTGGGGGTGTCCACGCGGTTAACAAAATAGTCGTCGGTGGACATTGAGATGGGCTTGAGGCCGCAGGCCTTGAGCTGGATTGAGAGCCTCTTGCAGAAGGTGGTTTTACCGGAAGAAGAAGGGCCGGTGATAAGGACCACCTTCAGAGGGGATTCGCCGCGGTTGCGGCGTTCAATCTCCTCTGCAATCTTAACAATTTTCTTCTCCTGAAGGGCTTCAGCTATCTGGATAAGCTCGCTGGCGTGGCCGTTTA
>OMQK01000242.1 GCA_900313205.1 uncultured Bacteroidales bacterium
ATTTGCAAATTTTTTCAAAAGATTTTTTACAAAATTTTTTCAAAATATATCTAAAGCGCTGATAATCAACAAGAAAAAAATTTGATATACTCCGAAACATTTCGAAATAGGGTAAAGTGTTAGATAGTATTTACGCATCGATAATCAAATCATTACAAAATATCGAAATACCTCGAAATAATGTAGTGTATTTCAAATTAAAAGCGGATTGTAAGCAAAAACTTACAATCCGTAACTTTTGAGTATTTTGAAAATTTCAATCAGAAATATTACTTGTGAAAACGTTTGCCAGGAATGAATCTGGATACCTGATTGCAGTATGCTTCATACTCCGGATACTTGCCACCGCTGATCTCTTCTGCGAGTGAAGAACTGCCAAGGAACATCACTACAAGAAGGAGACAACCGATGATACTCCAGTTGAAAATGCCTATACCAGCGCCGATGGAGAATACATAGAAGCAGATCCAGATTGCCTGCTCTCCAAGGTAGTTGGGGTGACGGCTGAAGGCCCAGAGGCCCTGGGTGTTGAAGCCAAGGTTGTAGGGCTCCGGGAGCTCTTCAAGCTTTTTGCCGCTATTGATCATGCCCCATTTGGTGGTCTGGAACACCCACTGCTGTTCATCGGCCACGGCTTCCCAGGCTATGAATCCAAGCATCAGCACTGCCGCTATGATATCTACAACGCCGAAGGGAACGGTGGAATTCATGCTTACCAGGGCGGGGAAGGTGGTCATAAGGACCAGGGCGTTCTGGTATACGGAGATGAAGAACAGGTCAAAGAGCATCCAGCCCCAGCGGTTGCCGTTGAAGAATGGCCCCTGACGGAGCACACCCCAGCGGTAATCCTCTTCTCCTTCCCAGAATTTCCATCTGTATGCGCCTTTACGGGCAAAATTGAAGGTGAGACGGGCTCCCCAGAGGGTGGCAAGGACTGCCATGACTATGAGGCGGGCACTGAAACCTCCGTTTGCTGCAATGATCCAGGCATAAACTGCAGGAAGGATGCTCCAGATCTTGTCCATCTGGGAATTGTTTCCGGTGAGTTCACCAACTACAAAGCAGTACAGTGCGCTGCATCCGGCAATGATGCCAAGAGTCTTGAAGGTGGATAGTTGGAGATCGTCCAGTGCGGGCCCTACATATATATATAGGAGGGGGCACACAATCAGTGACAGGCCAAGCAATGTGGCAATGAGGGGGATATTCATCTTTTTCATAGCCACAAAGATAAGCAAAATATCTGATAATGAGACTAAAGAAGCCGCTTGCGTAGATTCTCTATCATGTCCACCGTCATCTGATCCAGGGTGAAGGTGGGTTTCCAGTCCCATTCCTCACGGGCGCAGGAATCGTCCATGGAATCTGGCCAGGATGTGGCGATTGCCTGGCGTACGGGGTCTACCTCATAGCGCACCTTGAGGCCGGGGATGTACTCACGGATCTTTGCAAAGAGCTGCTCCGGCTCAAAGCTCATGGATGCAATGTTGAAGGAATTGCGGTGCTTCAGGCGCGTTGGATCCGCTTCCATAAGCTGGATGGCGGCGTGAAGGGCATCCGGCATGTACATCATGTCCATGAAGGTGCCGGGAGCGATGGGGCAAACGAATTCCTCTCCCTTTACGGCCGAATAATATACCTCCACGGCATAGTCCGTGGTGCCGCCGCCGGGAAGTGTGGTATAAGAAATAAGGCCCGGGAAACGCACGGAACGTGTGTCTACGCCATATTTATGGAAATAATAATCCGAGAGGAGCTCCGTAGCAACCTTGGTGACGCCGTACATTGAACGGGGGCGCTGGATAGTGTCCTGTGGAGTACCTACATGAGGCGTTTCAGGGCCGAAGGAGCCGATGGAAGATGGAGTAAACACCGCGCAGCCCTTCTCACGGGCAATCTCAAGGATATTCAGAAGGCCGTTCATCTGGATGTCCCAGGCAAGGAGTGGCTTGCGTTCTGCAACGGCCGACAGCAGCGCCGCAAGGTTGTAGATAGTGTCTATATGGTATTTGTCCACAATGGCGGCAAGGCCGGCGGCGTCACGGACATCGGCAATCTCTGACGGGCCGCTTTCAAGGAGCACGCCCTTGGGCTCTGCGCCCGGGATATAGCCTGCAACTACCGTGGAACCTGGGATTTCCCTCCTTATCTTCATTGTGAGCTCTGAGCCAATCTGGCCAGTTGAGCCTATGACAAGTACGTTTTTCATATTCTGCTTAAAGATTGTACAAATTTATTCAATTTTGGTGGATTTTCAACATAAAAGAGTTAAATTTGAAAGCATAAACCTATTATTTATTATGTACGGAAAATTTCAAAAATACCTTCAGGATGAGCTTCAGGCCATCAAGGATGCAGGACTTTACAAGAATGAAAGGAATATAGCCAGCCCCCAGAGCGCTGAAATCACGCTTCAGGACGGCAGCAAGGCGCTCAATTTCTGCGCCAACAACTATCTTGGCCTGGCCGATAACCCCCGCCTCGCCGAGGCCGCCAAAAAAGCCATGGACAGCCGCGGTTACGGCATGTCTTCCGTACGTTTCATCTGCGGTACCCAGGACATCCACAAAGAGCTTGAAAAGGCCGTCTCAGAGTATTTCAAGACAGATGACACCATTCTATACGCTGCCTGCTTCGACGCAAACGGCGGCGTGTTCGAGCCCCTCTTCGGCCCCGAAGACGCCATCATCTCAGACTCCCTCAACCATGCCTCAATCATTGACGGTGTGCGTCTTTGCAAGGCTCAGCGTTTCCGCTATGCCAATGCCGATATGCAGGACCTTGAGGCAAAGCTCCAGGAAGCGCAGGCCTGCCGCCACAGGATCATAGTCACAGACGGCGTGTTCTCCATGGACGGCAACGTGGCCCCTATGGACAAGATCTGTGACCTTGCAGAGAAATACGACGCCCTTGTGATGGTGGACGAGAGCCACAGCGCAGGCGTAGTTGGCCCTACCGGACATGGCGTTGCAGAGCAGTTTGACTGCTACGGTCGCATAGATATCTTCACCGGCACCCTTGGAAAGGCCTTCGGCGGCGCTGTAGGTGGCTTCACAACCGGCCGTA
>OMQK01000119.1 GCA_900313205.1 uncultured Bacteroidales bacterium
CCGGGTACTCCGTAAGGACCATTTTCGTGTGCCCGGAGATTGCCGGTCAGGCCGGCAATGACGATGTGTGTCAGGCCGGCAATGACGACGTGCGTCATGCCCGACCTGATCGGGCATCTCAAATCATCGAGATTCCGGAGGCGCTGTACCGCAAGGTGGCGTATCGTGAGAGCACGGAGGGCATAATTGCGGAGGTGGAGTATAAGACCCGGGGGCTTCAGGAACTAGACCTTCCGGAGAATCCGCTCATCATGGTGCTGGAGTCTGTAGAAAAGCCGGGAAACCTTGGTGCGGTGCTCCGCAGCGCAGATGCCGCCGGGGCCGATGCCGTTCTCATATGCGACCCCCTCACTGACCTATACAACCCCAACCTCATCAGGGCTTCCATAGGGGCGGTGTTTACCGTACCTACCGTCGCCTGCAGCTCAGAGGACGCTATTGCATTCCTACAAAGCCGTGGCATCCAGATACTTACGGCGCAGCTTCAGGACTCTTCACTTTACTATGACATAGACATGCGCCGCGGAACCGCCCTTGTCATGGGTACTGAGTCCACCGGCCTTACGGATGTCTGGCGGAGGGCTGCATCGGCCCATATCCGTATCCCGATGCTTGGCCGTCTGGACAGCCTGAACGTTTCCGTAAGCGCCGCAATCCTCCTCTTTGAGGCCGTGCGTCAGAGACAGGCCTAGATGCTTTACACCGGGCGGGTTTTTGCCTTCAGCCATTGCGCAACCTCTGCCGGCAGGCGGGGACTCAGCGCTTCATACACGTGGCGGTTGTAGGCGTTGAGCCAGGCTATTTCATCGGCCGATAACAGCGACGCATCCAGGCAGGAAGTGTCAAAGTGGCATAGGGTAAGCGTTTCAAAGCCAAGCCAGGACCCGAATTCGTTGTCTCCAAGGCGTCGCACCAGGACAAGGTTTTCGTGACGCACGCCGTGCATTCCCTCACGGTAGATACCAGGCTCGTCGGAGAGAATCATCCCGGGAAGCAGGGCCTGGGAGTTGAAGTTCTGGCGGATGTCCTGAGGGCCCTCGTGGACGCCAAGGAAATAGCCCACGCCGTGACCGGTTCCGTGGCCGAAGTTTCGGCGAGCCCTCCAAAGCGGTTCACGCGCCAGGGCGTCTATCTGGCAGCCGGCGGTGCCGGCGGGGAAAACGGCCATGGCAAGGCCGATGTGCCCTTTCAGCACCAGGGTGTAATCCTCAATTTCAAGCGACGTGCACGGCCCCAGGGGCACTGTACGCGTGATATCGGTGGTTCCAAAGAGGTACTGCCCGCCGGAGTCCACAAGGTACAGGCCGCGGGCTTCAAGTAAGGAGGAGCCCTCTGCCGGCGTTATGTAATGAGGCAGGGCCGCGCCTTCTCCATAGGCCGATATAGTCTCAAAACTGTCCCCGCGGTAGCCGGGAATCTGAGCCCGCAATCGGCCCAGTTCACAGGCGGCCTCCCACTCCGTTACGCGGCCGGCGTTACGGAAAATCCAGTAGAGGAACTGCTCCATGGCAAGGCCGTCTTCAATGTGGGCTTCTCTCATCCCGTCAATCTCTATCTGGTTTTTTACAGCCTTCCAGAGTGGGATGGGAGATGTTGTTTCAAGAACCTCGGGGAGAAGGTCTCCGTCATCTATGGCATCCCTCAGGGCATAGTTTATTCCAGAGGGGTCCACGCATATCTTATCCACGCCGTCAAGCCTCAGGGATGCAAGGGTAAAATCAACGTCAGAGTAGTCCCTGATGGATATACCATCGGCCTCAAGTTCCTCAAAACTAGCCTGGGTCTCAGGATCCGGGTCCTCAAATGCGTCCTTCCTCACAAACCACTGGACCTCCTCCAGGGAAACAAGCAGATACGATATCACAAACGGGTTATAGTCAATGTCCTGACCGCGGACGTTGAGAAGCCAGGCTATTTCATCAAGGGATGTGAGAAGGATAGCATCGGCCCCATGAAGGACCAGCCACTTCCGAAGACGGCTTATCTTTGCCTCCCGGCTCTCCCCCACAAGGTCCTCTCCAAGGGTGATGATGGGCGTTGACGGAACTCCAGGCCTGTCCTGCCACAGCGGGCCGATAACATCCGGCACCGGCACAATTATGGCCGATGGAACCGCCTCCTGCAGCTCCCTCACGGCTGCCACGCTCTGGCACAGGGCATCCACCGCAATTGTGGGCTCGTCAAGGCCCAGGGAAGCTATCCACTGGGGGATGGGGACCTGCTCCGGAACACGCATCTTATGGAGTTCAATGCCGGTTCCCTGAAGTTGCCGGTTTGCCTGAATGAAGTAGCGGGTATCCGTCCAAAGACCCGCGTGGTCCATTGTTATCACAATGTCCCCGGCCTCCCCGGTGAACCCTGAAAGCCAGGCCACCTGCTGCCATCGCGGCGCAATGTACTCGCTTCCGTGAGGGTCCGTTCCGGTAATGATGAGGATATCCCAATTGTTTGAGCGCATGAGCGCCCTCGCGGCCTCTATCCTTTCCCTGTAAATATTATCTGCCATATTGAACCGATTTTTCACAAATATAGCTATATTTGTACAAATTAACATTGAATACTATGGCAAACGAAGATCCCCTTGAGAGAATTGAACGCGAAGAGCGTGAACGTAAAGAGAAGAAAGGCCCCCGCACCGTTATGACCATCCTGGCCTGTGTGGCGGCCGCCCTGGCCCTTGTGCTGGGCTATTTGCTATATCAGAGAAGCACACTTGTGAAAGCCCTGGAAGGTGAAAAGACAGAGCTGGCCCAGCAGATGAAAGACCTCCAGAGCGACTTCTCACAGCTAAGCTCAGACTATGACTCCATCAACAGCCAGCTGGATACTTCCCGCGAGCAGGTTGCAATGCTCATTGAAAAGCTCAACCACACGGAGGCCACAAACCGCGCCAAGATCCGTCAGTATGAGAAGGAACTTGGCACCCTCCGCACCATCATGAAGGGCTACATAGTCCAGATTGACTCCCTCAACACCCTCAACAAGAAACTCACCGCAGACGCCGCGGCAGCACGCCGTGAAGCTGCAGAGGCCCGCAGCGCAAATGAGGAACTCACCGCACAGGTGGAAGACCTCTCCAGCAAGGTGAGCGCCGGAAAGGTACTCAAGGCACGTGCCGTGTCCCTCACCGGCTACTACAGCAACAACAAACCCGGAGACCGCCACAGCCGTGTAGACTATATGGTTGCAGGCCTCACCCTGGTAGAGAATTCCCTGGCAGACCGCGGTCCCGTACGCGTCTATGTACGCGTCAAGGACCCTGAGGGCATACTCCTCATGAACAACGAGTCCACGGAGTTCTCCGTAAAGGGTGAAGTCCTCCAGGCCACCGCTTCCCGTGAGGTGGACTATGAGGGAGCAGAGGTAGACCTCTCCATCTACATCAACGACATTGAGGAATATGTAAAGGGTGTCTACACCCTGGAAGTGTACACGGAAAAGAGCCTTCTTGGCAAGGCCGAATGCATGCTCCGCTAGTATGATCTACATCCACGTCCCCTTCTGCAAAAGCTTTTGCACCTACTGCGATTTCTTCCGGGAAATCCCGCAGGAAGGAGCCTTTGACACATACACAAAGCTGGTGTGTGAGGAAATAAAAAGCCGCAGCAAAGAGATGGACAATACCCTTCACACCTTGTATTTTGGCGGCGGAACGCCATCCGTGCTTCCGCTGTCAAATCTTACAAAGATCCTCCTTGCCCTTGAGGAATGCGGCCACGGCGGCCCCTACACGGAGTTCACCATGGAGGTAAATCCTGAAGACATAGTGGAAAAAGGTCTTCCCTACCTCCAGAGCCTCAGGATGCTCGGGTGCAACCGCATAAGTATCGGCCTTCAGTCCCTGGACAATGAACTCCTCCGCTGGATGAACCGCCGGCACAATGCGGAACACGCCGTAAAGGCCGTCCTGATGGCAAGGGAAGCAGGGTTTGAGAACATCAGCGTAGACCTTATCTTCGGGCTTTCGAACCTCACGGATGAGTGCTGGGAACGCACCATAGACGACACCCTGGAACTCAAACCGGAGCATATCTCCTGCTACCAGCTCACCGTGGAGGGAGACAGCGTCCTTGCCCACAGGCTGGAGGCCGGGGAGTATGAAGAGGCCTCGGACGACCAATGCGCCAGGCAGTACAATCTCCTCTGTCACAAACTCCACGCTGCGGGTTACAACCACTATGAGATTTCCAACTTCGCAAAACCCGGATTTGAAGCCAAGCACAACGGAGGATACTGGCAGCGCCGGCCTTATGTGGGGCTTGGTCCGTCGGCCCACTCCTTCAGCGGAAGGGGCCGCAGCTGGAACAGCCCTGACATCTCCGGCTACACCCGCACGGAGGAATCCCTCAGCGTAGAGGATGAGATAGTGGAAACCCTCATGTTGAGCCTCCGCACCGCCCACGGCGCAGACGCAGAGTTTTTGGAGGCAAACTGCAAGGCGGCCGATATCCAGCGCCTCATAGGGGAAGGGGCCCTCACTAAGGTTGGCCGGCGTTACCGCATCCCGGAAAGCAGATTCTTTGTAAGTGATGAGATAATCAGGGAACTGATATGACGTATTTAAGAAGAGCGGCAAAATACTTTGTCCAGATAACTATTATATTTGTCCTCATAATTGGGATCCTCATGCTCTCCGGCATGGTTTCCAAGGACGTTGCAGTGGCTTTCCGCAGCGGTTGGAAATCCATATGGATGATCCTGGGGCTGTTTGCCGCAATGAGCCTGGCATATCCATTCTTTGGCTACGGAAAACGCAAGGTTCACGCAAACGGAGACCCCGCCCCAATGTGGGAAAGGATAGACGAGGCCATGGAAGCAAGGGGCTATGTCTTCTGCGGAACCACGGAAAACGGCGGCCGGAAATATCACCTTTCAAGCCCCGTGAACAGGGTATCGCGCCTGTGGGAAGACACCCTCACCATAGAATCCGTCCTGGGCGGTTTTGAGATAGAGGGCCTTGTAAGGGACCTTTCAAGGGTTGTAATGACAATAGACCGTAAAATAAACAGCTATGAGTACTGATAAACAAAGCTTCAAGACAGTGGCCACCTTTACGGACAAGGTCATGGCCGATATGTGCGTTGCCATGCTTGGAGACAACGGCATCCCTGCCGGAGTCTTTGGAGCAGACTCCTCATACCCGTCCCTGAGCTTTGCCAGGAACATTGAGGTAAAGGTTAACGAAAGCGACTACGAGGCTGCTATGAGCATTTTGGCAGCCTCCGACAAGGCGGAGTAAAACTCCTCCCCAAAAGCATCTGTAAGCGGCCCGCGAAGGAACTGATAGA
>OMQK01000172.1 GCA_900313205.1 uncultured Bacteroidales bacterium
GGCGCTCTGGCTGCTCCCGCTCGTCTGCCTGGCCATCGGCCTGCAGGCAAGGACTGTCTATGTCCCCGTGGACAAAGATAGTGAAAAAAACGTTTCCGATGAAAAGCCCCAGGGCTATCTTTCCGAAATCGTGGTCATCGGCTATGGCGGCCCGGAGGCCCCCCGGCACCACAAATCGCTGGAGAAAGATCCTCTGCCGTCCATCAAAAACCCGGACATGGACACAGAGGCAGTTTGCCGGGAGGATTTCAGCTGGTGGCTGAACACCCGCCTCGTCTATCCGGACGAGGCCAAGACCGATGATGGCACGGTCCTCGCGAGGTTCACGGTCGGAACCGACGGAAAAGTCAAGGACATTACCATTCTTTGGAGCGTTTCCGAAAAGCTGGACGGAATTGTCGCGCAGCAGATCGCGAAGTCTCCCGACTGGACACCGGCCATGAAAGACGGAAAACCCGTCGAAATGTCATTCATCCAGCCCGTCGTTTTCATGGTTCGGACATCATCGAAAACCAATTCTCCCGTTGTCCTAAACATCCGGAAGGATGGAACGATCGAAAGCGGAGGCAAGGTTTATACCTTGTCACAGCTGAAAGACATCATTCCGCCCCATGCTGCAGGTCAGCCCCAGACGACTGTGACCATAATGGCGGCGGACGATGTCCCCATGGGCGTTATCGATGACGTGAAAATGGAGCTGCGAAAATTAGAGTCCCTGAAGGTCAGCTATGCATCGGCCTCCGGCAAGGAGGGCGCCACCCGCTATATGCCTCCGCTTCCTCCCAGCCCGACAGCGAAAAAGGCGAACTATACCGACGAACTGTTTCCCGGGGTGAAGCGCGAGAACATCTTCGTGGTGCGCATCAATTCGAACGACAAAATCTTCTTCGGGGACAAGCCCCGCCAGGATGATGGGGAGATGCTCCGGGTGGGAAAGGATTTCCTGAAATCGGCCAGGGAAAACGCCCGCATGTTCTCTTTCCAGTCTGACCGGGGTACCAGCTACGGTGCCTATCTGCATATGCAGGCCTTGCTGAGACAAATCTATGAAGAGGTCTGGAACGAAAAGGCGCAGGAATTATACGGCAAGAGCCTGGAGGAATTATCGGCCGACGAAAAGTCCCGGATTCTTCAACGGGTTCCCTTCGCAATCTTTGAAACGGACATGAAAGGTTAATCTTTTCTAGACAAGCAACCCGGATTCAAGTATGAAACGTCCACTCATCGCTATCCTTACGGGGCTGCTTCTCTGCATGAACGTGAATGCACAGGAGTTGAAAAAGGCCACCGCAGATTTCTCAGACTACATTTCGCTATTGAAAAAATCTGGTTATGAAATCTATTCGTTTGATATTTCTTCATTAAAAGATGAGACCTATTTGATTTCGTTTATGGTGAAGGAATATTCAAATGGAGAATTGGTTAGAGATAAGAATAAAGGGGGAACATTCCTAATCTCCAACAGGGATATGATTGAAGATTTCCCTGAAGAGTCACAAAAAAGAATACTGTCAGAAGGGACCGCTTATGATTCAGAAAAAGGCATTTATTCACTTAGTGAGAAACTGACAATCGGATTCTGTCCCGCTATCGATTCTTTGCGTAAAGTGAATATGTCTGTCGTGAATATGGGAGAGATGGCAAGGAATCTTGCCATGAAGCCATTGAGCGCTCCCGGATATGAAGGCCGATATATGTATGATATCCGACCTTTTCAATTGGGGAATATTCAGATAGGCGGATTCACCCCTCTATTGCTATTCGGCTCTTATTGGTACGATGAACAAAAGCAGGTTGTACGTTTTTGCGGTGAGAATGCATTCTCTCCCGATATGGCCTCTCCTACTCTCAAACTGATACCTCATTACTATGTCATTGGGGTATATGTTATGAAGAAGAACAGATAGTTCTGTCTATTGTTCTTCTCAAGGCTATTCTTGGTGATGTATCTGATTTGATAAGTACTCTCCGAAGACAAAACATATATGGTCACAAAATCTGCAATTTTTTGGATAGAAAGCCTTGTTCTGTGAGATTGATCGTAGTCAATCAAGACATATGTTGTGTTTGCTTGTAGCGGGAGTGGGGCATGATCCCACGACCTCCGGATTATGAATCCGACGCTCTAACCAGCTGAGCTACCCCGCCATCATTGAAGGGACTGCAAAGATAGGGTTAATTTTTGAATTAGCAAGCATAAACTTTGATATTTAAGAAATAATTTCTACCTTTGCGTCCCCTAATTTTTGAAGGGATCGCAATGTTATTATTAACCTATTAAAGATCAAGACAGTGGACACACAAAGCTACAAGACAGTATCCCTGAACAAGGGCACTGTGAACAAAGAGTGGGTCGTCATTGACGCGACGGATCTCGCACTTGGTCGTCTCGCCGCCCGCGTGGCTCTTGTCCTTCGTGGCAAGACCAAGCCCGGCTTCACCCCCAACGTGGACTGTGGTGACAACGTCATCGTAGTCAACGCCGAGAAGGTGGCCCTTGGTGGCAAGAAAATGACCGACCGCGTTTACACGCGTTACACCGGATATCCCGGCGGACAGCGCTTTACAACGCCCAAGGAGATCCTCGAGAAGAGGCCGGCCGAACTCGTGAGGAGGGCAGTCCGTGGAATGCTCCCCAAGACCCGTCTTGGTGTTAAGATCCTTGGCAATCTGCACGTTTACGCAGGTCCCGAGCATCCGCACCAGGCCCAGAATCCCAAAACCATCAAGTTAAACGAAATTTAAACAGAGCAAATGGAACAGACACACGCCCTTGGAAGACGTAAAGCAGCTGTAGCTCGCGTTTATCTCACAGCCGGCAAAGGCAACATCACCGTCAACGACCGTCCCCTGGAGAACTATTTCCCCGCAGAGACCCTCCGTTACGTGGTGAACCAGCCTTTCGAGGTCACCGGCACCGCTGGTCAGTTTGACGTCAAGGTGACCATCTGCGGCGGCGGCACCAAAGGCCAGGCAGAGGCCATCCGCCTCGGCATCTCCCGCGCACTTTGTGAGGTTGACAAGGAAGCATATCGTTCTCAGCTCAAGGCCGCCGGTTTCCTCACCCGCGATGCACGCGAGGTCGAGCGCAAGAAGCCCGGTCAGCCCGGAGCCCGCAGACGCTTCCAGTTCAGCAAACGTTAGTCTTTTGTTGATTTACGGCACAGAGGTGGTTTTAAACATTCCAAGTTGAATGTTGCCACCCTGCGGAAAAGGCCGGAGACCGGACACTCCGCTACTCCGCCTTGAAGAAAAGAGGCCCGAAAACGGGCACAGTTAAAAACAAAACAGAACAAAACAAACAATGTCACGTACCAATTTCCAAGAACTGCTTGATGCAGGCGTACACTTCGGACACCTCGCCCGCAAGTGGAACCCCAAGATGGCTCCCTACATCTTCGACCAGAAGAAGGGCATCCACATCATCGACCTGCACAAGACCGTCGTCAAGATAGACGAGGCTGCGGAAGAAATGAAGATGCTTGCCAAGAGCGGGCGCAAGATTCTCTTCGTAGCCACCAAGAAGCAGGCCAAGGACATCGTCAGCGAGAAAGCCACCGCTGTCGGTATGCCTTCGGTCACCGAGCGCTGGGCGGGCGGTATGCTTACCAATTTCCCCACCATCCGCAAGGCCATCAAGAAGATGAGCACCATCGACAAGATGAAGGAAGACGGCACCTTCGAGAAGCTCGCAAAGCGTGAGCGTCTCCAGGTGGACCGCCAGAGGGCCAAACTCGAGAAGAACCTCGGCTCTATCCGCGATATGAGCCGCCTCCCTTCCGCGATCTTCGTGATCGACATCCAGAAGGAGGCAAACGCCGTTAAGGAAGCCAATCGTCTTAACATTCCGGTATTCGCAATGGTTGATACTTGCTGCGATCCTACCCCTGTTGACTATGTGATTCCGGCAAATGACGACGCTGCAAAGTCCATCGAGTGCATCATGAACGCCCTTTGTGCAGCCATCCAGGAAGGTCTTGAGGAGCGCAAGCTCGAGAAGGACAAGGAAGCTCCCGCAGAGGAGGCAGCCGAGAAGGCA
>OMQK01000320.1 GCA_900313205.1 uncultured Bacteroidales bacterium
CCCACATCGGGGAAATCCAGTCCGCCGTGTGGCCGGAAGAGATGCGCCGCCAGTGCGCCACCGCCGGAATAGTTCTGGCTTAGCCACCTTCGTCATTCCCAGCCTGACCGGGAATCTCAAGATTTTTTTGGAGAATTAAAAAAATCTCCTTACCTTTGCAATCCCAAACCGCGGAGTAGAGCAGTCGGTAGCTCGTCGGGCTCATAACCCGGAGGTCGTTGGTTCGAGTCCAGCCTCCGCTACTACAGAAAAGGTCAGCACGTGCTGACCTTCTTTGCTTTTGTCTTAGATAAAAAGCGTCTAATTTCTCAGGGCGTGGCCGGAGGTTTTTAGGGCTTCGGTGTCCAGGACGCCGTCGGAGAGGACTTCCTTACCGTTGATAAAGACGCGCTTGATGCCAAAGGAACGCTCCTGGTCAGGGGTGGCGGCGGCCATTTCGGCCTCGTCGAAGACCGTCAGATCGGCAAAATAGCCGGGCCTGACGTAGCCGCGGTCGGGGATACTGAAGCGGTCTGCTACGGCGCCGGTCATCTTGCGGATGGTGCGGGGCATAGTGTCTCCCTTGCCCAGCAGGGAGAAGTGGATGAACTTGGGGAAGCAGTCATAGATGGCGGGGTTCTGGATGCCGTTTTCCTCTACCCAGGCATCTGTCATATAAAGCACGTTATCCATCTTGGACTGCCACTCTATAATTTCCGGAGTGCTGTAGGGGCCCATATTGGCGCGGCCCTTGAAATTGGACATCTCCGCCAGCTCAAGGTAGGTGTAGAAGCAGGACTTGCCCCATTCCTTTGCCACCTGGGCGATGGTTTTGCCCTCATACTGCTCCAGGCCAGGGCCGAGGTATGCTATCACAATGTCCTTCCAGCCAAAGCCCAGCATCTTGAGTATCAAATTATTGCAAACGGTGGCAAGACGCAGCCTGTTCTTGGGTTTGCGGCGCTCTTCCGGAGACAGCTCCTGGAACCAGCTGGGCAGGAACACTGTCATTACGGAAACGCCAAGTGTTTCATGATAGATGTCGAACCACGCATCTACGCCTTCCTTGCGGAGATTATCAAGAATGCTGTGAAGCTCATCCTTGGTTTTGAATGTGCTTGTGCCCACAAAAATGGCGTGGGAATACTGAAGCTTGAGGTGAGTGCCCTTGGAAATTTCTACCAGTTCGTCAAGTGCGCGCAGGTTGTGCGCCCTGCCAAACATGGGATAGTCCATTGTTATGGCCGACAGGGCCCTGGCGTGGACGGTGAGCGGACGGTTGTACTTTTCTGCCAACATTGCAACTTCCTTGGTTTCTGCAACGCTGGTGTACCTGCCGGGCTCGTACATCATGCCCAGTGAAAGGCCGCAGGCGCCATCCTTGAGGCCCTGCTCCATAAGGCCGAGCATACGCTCCTTCTCTTGAGGGTTAAGCTCACGGCTTTCCCAGCCGGATACGCTGGTGCGGGCAGTGCAATGGCCCACAAGCACGGCGATGTTGCAGGGATTCTTTCCGTCTATGCCTTCCAGGAAGGATTTGACGGTGGGATATACGTCTTTGGTGGTGTCATCGTAGTGGAATAGGCCGCCGCCTATCTTGTCCAGATAAGTAAGGAGTGACCTTTTCAAATCCCACGGCCGACATACCGCAGTTGCCGGTTACAAAGGACGTGATTCCCTGGCGGATGAAGGGCTCGAAGTACTTCAGAGGCTCTTTCTTGATGCAGAACCAGTCGTTGTGGGAATGGGCGTCAAAGAAGCCCGAGGAGACGCTGAGCCCCCCGAGGTCTATGACCTTATTGGCCTTTTCTTCAATTGAAGGGGCGACGGCGGCAATACGCTCATCTTCAACCAGGATATCTCCGGTGAAAGGGGCGTTTGCGGCCCCGTCATAGATCTTTGCGTTTTTGAGAAGGATTCGCATGGTAACAGGAATGGGTAAATAGTTTGAACAAAGTTAATATATTTTTGGTATCTTTGTATACTTGAAAAGAATCATGGACAAATTAATAGCACTTAACCCCAACGAGGTAGTAGCCTACCTTCAGAAACGGCCCGCAGAGTTCACCAGGGCCGACTTACTAAGATTCATCACTGAAAAGGGCATCCGTATGGTTGACTTCATGTATCCGGCCGAGGACGGCAGGGTGAAGACCCTGAATTTCACCGTAAACAGCCTTGCATACGCGGAGACAATCCTTACGGAAGGAGAGCGCGTGGACGGCTCCAGCCTTTTCCCTTCATTCATAGAGGCCGGGAACAGTGACCTCTACGTTATTCCCCGCTACCGCACGGCGTTTGTGGACCCCTTCAACGAGATTCCTACCCTGTGCATGCTCTGCGACTTCTACGACAAGAGCGGAGAGCCCTTCGACTGCGGCCCGCACGCAACCCTCATGAGGGCCGAAAAAGCCTTCGAGGCATCTACCGGGATGCAGTTTGAAGCCATGGGAGAACTGGAATACTACGTAATCACGGAAGAAGACAAGCTTTTCCCCGCCACGGACCAGAAGGGTTACCATGAATCAGAGCCCTTTGCAAAACTGAACGATTTCCGCCGTGAATGCATGGACCACGTTGCCAAAACCGGCGGCCAGATAAAATACGGCCACAGTGAGGTTGGTAACTTCACTCTTGACGGCAAGGTCTATGAGCAGAATGAGATAGAGTTCCTCCCCTGCCCCCTTGACACCGCCGCAGACCAGCTTCTCCTTGCAAAATGGGTTATCCGTAACCTCGCATACCGTTACGGTCTGGATGTGAGCTTCGCCCCCAAGATCACCGTCGGAAAGGCAGGTAGCGGAATGCACATCCATATGCGCCTTATGAGAGACGGAAAGAACGCCACCCTTGGGAAGGACGGTAAACTCTCCGAGGAAGCGCTCCGCGCAATTGCCGGCCTTATGACCCTGGCCCCGTCCATCACTGCCTTCGGCAACAAGAATCCCACTTCATATTTCCGTCTTGTTCCCCACCAGGAGGCTCCCACAAACGTATGCTGGGGAGACTGCAACCGCAGCGCCCTTGTCCGCGTACCTCTTGGATGGAGCTCAGGAAAGGATATGTGTTCCAAAGCAAATCCCGTGGAGAAGCCAGCAGCGCTTGACACCACCGCCAAGCAAACCTTCGAGATGCGCTCCCCGGACTGCAGCGCGGACATCTACCAGCTTATGGCAGGCCTCTGCGTGGCCGCCCGTATCGGCCTTGAAATGCCCGCAGAGAAGGCCCTGAAGATTGCCAAGGATACTTACGTGGACATGGATATCCATAAATCTGAGAACGCCGCAAAGCTTGCAACCCTTGCACAGCTTCCCACCTGCTGCGCGGAATCTGCGGAAAGCCTGGAGAAAGTGAGAGACATCTACCAGCAGGCCGATGTCTTCCGCCCCAGGATGATTGACGGCATCCTGAAGAGCCTGAAGGCCCATGGTGATTCTTCACTCCACTCACAGGCTCGTAAGAATCCAGGTCTAATGAAGCAGCTTGTAGAGCAATACTTCTACTGCGGATAGGACTTTTTATTCCAAGTTAGCATAAAATTCACCGGCCCGTTGCAATCACTGCGACGGGCCGGTTACTTAACCTAAACTTAAACTATGAAAAACTTCACTGCAAATGTAGCACATTGAACGCATATTTGCAACACTTAGCAGAATTATTTTTCAATTATTTTATTTCTGCCAAGAAAAAAACATAAGG
>OMQK01000012.1 GCA_900313205.1 uncultured Bacteroidales bacterium
ACTTGATACAAGGTCTATCAGCAGCACCGGGCGGCCTGCAAGTGAGAATATGACGGTATCAAACATTATCCAACAGAGCCTTCAAGTGATACCTGGAGGAGTTTCTGGGCCTCGACGGCAAACTCCATGGGGAGACGGGAAAGGACCTCGCGGGCATAGCCGTTCACAATGAGGCCCACTGCTTCTTCAGGGTCCAGGCCCCTCTGGTTGCAGTAGAAGAGCTGGTCCTCGGAGATCTTTGAGGTTGTAGCCTCGTGCTCAACCGTGGCCGATGGATTGGCGCTCCGGATGTCCGGGAACGTGTGCGCGCCGCATTTGGAGCCAATCAGGAGGCTGTCGCACTGGGAGTAGTTGCGGGCGTTCTGCGCACCGGAAGCCATCCTCACAAGGCCGCGGTAGCTGTTCTGGCTCACTCCGGCCGATATTCCCTTGCTTACGATGCGGCTCTTTGTGCCTCGGCCAAGGTGGATCATCTTGGTGCCTGTGTCGGCCTGCTGATGATTGTTGGTGACGGCCACGGAGTAGAATTCGGACGACGAAAAATCCCCTTTCAGTATGGTGGAAGGGTATTTCCAGGTGATGGCGCTGCCGGTTTCAACCTGCGTCCAGGAGAGGTGGGAGCCTTCACCCTTGCAGATTCCGCGCTTGGTCACAAGGTTCAGGATGCCGCCCTTGCCATCTGCGTCTCCGGGGTACCAGTTCTGGACCGTGGAGTACTTTACATCGGCCCCTTTTTCAACTATTATCTCCACCACGGCGGCGTGGAGCTGCTGCTCGTCACGCATTGGGGCGGTGCAGCCTTCCATGTAGGAGACGTAGGAGTCTTCATCGGCCACAATGAGCGTGCGCTCAAACTGGCCGGTGCCGCGCGCGTTTATGCGGAAATAGCTGGAGAGCTCCATGGGGCAGCGGACGCCTTTTGGAATGTAGCAGAAGGAGCCGTCTGAGAAAACCGCGCTGTTTAAGGCCGCAAAGTAGTTGTCTGAGGCTGGTACAACGCTTGCAAGGTACTTACGGACAAGGTCCGGGTGTTCTTTCACGGCCTCTGAGAAGCTGCAGAATATGATGCCTTTTTCTGCCAGGGTTTTCCGGAAAGTGGTGGTGACGGAGACGGAATCGAACACCGCATCAACGGCCACAACGCCAGCAAGGACATCGCGCTCCTTGAGGGGAATGCCAAGTTTGTCAAAGGTTTCGGCAAGTTTGGGGTCTATCTCCTTGGGGCGGTCCTTGTCCTTTTTGGGGGCGGCAAAATAGATGATGTCCTGGTAATTGATTTCAGGCATATCAAGGTGCGCCCAGTCCGGCTGGGGCATCTTTTCCCACTTATGAAGGGCATCCAGGCGGAACTCAAGGAGCCACTGAGGCTCTTCTTTACGGGCCGATATCATACGCACGATATCCTCGTTCAACCCCTTGGGGATGAACTCCTGCTCCACGTCTGTCACAAAGCCTTCCTTGTATTCGGCCTTGGTGAACTCTTTTATGATATCATTAGGCATAGGAATACAAAGATAGCACTTTTTTGTTGTATCTTTGCACTATGCTACTAAGTCTTCTTTACGTACTTATTTCCGGGATTGCACTGCCGGTTGGCGGAATCCAGATGCAATACCTCTGGCGCAACCAGCTGGGGGATGTGTATTCGCTGGGGCTTGGCTCTGCGGCGTGCCTTGGTGCGGCTGCGGCCACAATGTCAGGCTGGTGCTCTCTCACCGTGGGAAGCTTTATCTGCACGCTTATCTGCACGCTGGTGTGCTACTTTGTTACGCTAAAAGTCAATACTCAGCAGCTTATCACATTTGGCATCCTCTTCGGCACTTTCATAGGTTCCCTTGGAACAATTGTGGTAACAAATGCGCCCACAGGAGACCTCCTGAAGCAGTATTACCTCTGGGGCGCGGCCAATTTCCGCCTTGAAGGAGTCACCACCGGAGACATAATTTTCTCCCTTGTGCTGTTTGGAATCGGCCTTGGCGTAGCCCTGTGGCAGGCCGCCCGGCTTACACGTCATTTCAGGGAAGAGATTGAAATCCCTAACCGTGACAAAGCCTGGCTCCTTCTTGCCATAATGTGCCTTGTGACCAGCGCTGTGAGCATCTGCGGCCCTATCGGCTTCATTTCCCTGGGCGTTCCAAACCTCAGCCGCCTCATCTGCAAGAGCACGGATATACGTAAGCACTACATCATCAGCAGCGCCATGGGTATCGGCCTTCTTCTTGTCACCTATCTTGTGGTGCAGTATGTCAATTTTGGGATTTACCTGCCCATAAGCGCAACAATGGCCATCATTGCGCTACCGCTGATGGCCATGATCTTTGTCAAGAGTCCCGCGCAGAAATAACTACTTGGACGTATTGAAAACGTTCTGTGGAACGGATGCGTTTTCCTTGAACTCCGTCACCGTTATGGTGCTGGTCTTCTTTCCGCTTTTGATGATTGTCTTTAGAGGAACACCTTTGTACACGCTTACGGTCCAAAGCACGGGCTTACGGTTCTGCTTGATCTCATAGGAGTATATCTTGCAGGTTTTTCCCATTACCTTTTCTTCTCCAAGGTACTGCATCTTGTACTTCTCCATTATCTCCTTGCTGGGTTTAAGGAAAGTGAGGTCTGGAGTGGGGTTGTCAAAAGCCTTCACTGAGCGCTTGCCATCGGTAACCGTTACCATCCAGGCTTTGTCGCCCTTTGTAACTGTGTAATAGTCGTAGCTTACCATCCCGGGGATATCCATTTTCTGCTTGACGGATTCCTTGCGGCCATAGTCGTCAAAATACTGCGTGGCAAAAGTTTCGTGTCCGCCTGCCACGGTCTTGGTTTTGAGGATGCCGGATTTGACGGCGTACTTGCCCTGAGCCATTGCGCCCAGCGCAATCATCAGTAATAGTGCGGTGGTGATTATTCTTTTCATACTGCAAATATATACAATCTTAGTTTGATTATGGGCCTAAAACGTGACTAAGTTCGTCATTAATGACAATCTTAGTCATGAAAACGCTTAAATCTGTGACTAAGATTGATGTAAAGGCGTGGCCACCCGGAAATTTTTGTATCTTCGCATTATGAATCCCGTGTCACTGAGACTCCTCAATCAGCAACTCTGCTGCCCCCAATTCAGCCGGCCGGCCCAGGTTGTGGACTATATGGGCGCCATCCAGGCCCAAGAGTACCGCCTTATGAGATGGGCGGTGGGGATGCGCACGCGGAAACCATCGGCCGGGGCATTCAGAAAGGCCTTCAACGGCGGGGAAATCGTGCGCTTGCACCTTATGCGGGGCACGTGGCAGCTGGTATCGGCCCGGGATTACTGGCCGATGATCGGTCTCTGCGGCTCCAAGGCACTGGCAGTGACGCTGGGCTGGATGCACAGCAACAAGGTGAGCCTCCCGGAAAAGGAGGTGGCCTCCATTAGGGAGATCCTTGTTGAAACAGCCCAGGAAAGGTGCAGCGCGGTAAAGGAAGACTTTGTGGCTGCGCTTAGGGAGAGGGGCATCACCATGGACGATCACCGGCTTTCCTATCATATACGCATGGCAGAGCTTGAGGGCGTCCTTTGCAGCGGAGACCTTATGCCGATGAAGGCAAGCTACGCTTTATCGGCCCGGAAAGTAGGACCAAGGCCTGATTTTGACAGAGATGAGGCCCTTAAGGCCCTGACGCTCAAATATTTCCGAAGCCGCCAGCCCGCAACATTGGAGGACTTTGCGTGGTGGAGCGGGCTTGGCCTCAACGACTGCCGCCGCGGAATTGAACTCCTTGGAGACTACATCCACACAGAAAAGTGGCGTGGGCGGGAGTTTTATCTCACCGCGGACTGCCGGACGCGCGGGTTCCGTAAAGGTCATTACCTCCTTATTCCGCCTTACGACGAGTACCTCATAAGCTACAAGAGCCGGGACATAGTCCTTGACCCGGACCACCGTCACCGCGCCCATAACAACAGTGGCATCTTCCAGCCCATCGTCACGCTTGACGGGGTTGTCTGCGGCAACTGGACCCCTTTCCAGGATGCCCCAGGGGCCCATTTTTTCATCGGCAGTCATGCTACCGGCCTGCAGGAAGAATGGGACCGTTTCATTGAATATCGAAAACAAATGTAATATGAAAAAACTGATAACCATCATTGCAGCCTTGAGCGTGGCGTTTTCGGCTTTCGGCCAGAAAATAGAGACTCATACCCTCCACAGCAATGTCCTTGGAGTGGACCAGAATTACAACGTATACCTTCCCGCAGGGTACAATCCAGCCAATCATTACCCTCTGATTGTGCTCCTTCACGGCCTTTCAGACGATTATACGGCTTGGCAGGACCGCGGCCGCGTGGACTGGGTGGCAAATGAGCTAATCACTTCCGGAGAATGCGTCCCGTTTGTAATCCTTATGCCAAATGCAGGAAATGCCAACATCCACGCCTACCAGAACGGCTATTTCAACGTTCCCGGATGGTCCTATGAGGATTTCTTCTTCAAGGAGCTCCTACCCGCCGTGGAGGCAAAGTTCAACTGCGGCGGCAGCAAGGGTCAGAGGGCTATTATGGGCCTTTCCATGGGCGGCGGCGGCTCAGTGGTGTATGCCCAGCACCATCCGGACATGTTCTCCAGCTGCTATGCAATGAGCGGCTGGCTGGATAATGAGAAAAGGGAAGTTTGGGCCGATATCCCTGAAGACAGCAAGTTCCCCGCAACGTCCAACTCCGTGGCGGACAATTCGGCCATCAAATACGTAAAAAAAGCCACTCCAGAAACCCTGGAGCGGCTTAAAACAGTGAAATGGTTTGTAGACTGCGGAGACGACGACTTTATCCTGTACCTGAGCCTGGACTTCTACCGCGCCATGCGTGATGCCGGCGTTCCGGCACAGCTACGCGTGCGTGACGGTGTGCACAACTGGGAATACTGGCACCTCAGCCTCCGCTGGGCTCTGCCCTTTGCGTCCAGGAACTTTAGCATTTAGTGCCGGAAAGGGCGCCAAGTGCGGTAAGCGCCGTTACAAGGTAGCGGCGGGTAAGCGCGGGCTCTTCTTCTCCGGTGACCAGAATGCCGTTGTCAAGGGCGTAGAGTTCTCCAAGCAGTTTCTCTATGAAACTCTTGTAATTGAAGCCCATCAGGGTCTTGTCATCGTTTTCAAGGACAAAGAACACGGGACCGTAAACTTCCTCGCCCACAATCAGGGTGCCGGCGCGGTTGAGCTTGGGGTCTGACCAGTAGTCCTTATTTGCGTATATCATAATGAGGCTCCATCCGCCGCTGAGGCCAAGTTTGGAGTTCAGGTAGTCAAGATTCTTTGATGTCCTGTGGAAGCGGAGGGTTTCGGCATCCTGGAACCACGCAAAGACCTTGTCCCTCACCTTGGCCTGTCTGTCGTACTGGACAAAACCCACGTAACCGTCGCAGATACTTTCGTTGACGCGGCGGTAACTGATTGTCACGCAGGTTTGCTGGTCCAGTTTGATGTCGCTTTCCTTCTGTGCGGAATTTGAAGAGGATGAGCCGCCCTCAAGGTTGTGGTCCGGAAGACCGCACTTTTCCTGGATATCCCAGTAGAGGCTTTTCTCGTTCTCTTCAAGGTTTCCATCGGCCACGATGGTCTTCACAAAGAAATTGGAAGTCCACTGCTTTTCCACGGGGCCGAAAGCGGCTATGTGCTGAAGGGCAACCTGGGGGGCCATCGCCATCCCGTCGTTGATATACTGCTTCAGGAGATCCTGCCTGCCCTCAAAGTTATACTGGTCTGTGATTGCTTTCACAATAGCCTCCATTTCGTCGTCGGAGACGTTTCCGTCGGCGTTTGCAAGGTGAACTGCCAGGCAGATCACGGACGCAAGGTCCTCGTAAGATAGATTTAGTGTTGCCATAATGTGTTAATTTTTATTCTTTTATGCAAAGATAACATTTCTTCTCATATTGCAATACTATTTGCAATTATATGCTCATCTTCTCTCCAAAACGGAATAATTGATAATTAATATCTAAGGGATCTGTGGCTTGATAAATGTTATAGCAATCCTATCTCGCGTGCTTTTGAAAGCATTTCTGCCGTGTTCCTGGCGTCGAACTTTGCGAGAAGACGCTGGCGGCGCCATTTGATGGTCTGTTCCGTGACGAAAAGGCGTTTTGCGATGTCCTTGCTGGTGAGTCCTTCGGCAATCATGGGAAGGATTTCCTGTTCTCCTCTGCTCAGCTGCACATTCTGGTCCATCTTTAGCCGGAACAGCGAGTCTGTCATTTCCAGCTGGGTCAGGGCCTCTCCGATGGCTTCGTCTGCCGCGACGTTCTCTCTTTTCAGGCGCAGCGCCCGACGGGTTATGATCAGGAGTGACAGCAGGACCAGGGCCAGAACGGCAAAAGCTGTTGCCAACATGGATCGCTGCCGTTTCTGTGTCTGGTAGGCCTGCCCCATAATGTCCAACGTAGCGATTCGGTCGTAGTACTCCTGATCTTGATGCTTAGAGTAGTATTCATCGGCCTCATGAAGATACTTTAAAGCCTTTGTGACTTTGCCCTGTCGCATAAAGAGAGCACCGAGTCCCAACTTAGGTGATGCCATCCATAAGGAATCGTCGGCCTCCTGTGCATAGCTGATGGCTGTGTTGTAGCACTCGACAGCCTTGGCGTCATTCCCCTCGTAGGCCCAGATATCGCCCATATTGTGTTCCAGGATGGAGCTGCTAATCTTCCAGTCGTATTTCTTGAAGATTTCGCCTGCCTTGGCGTAGTAGTTCATGGCCTGAGTAAGAGAATCAATCTCATAGTAAAGATTGCCGATATTGCCGTATAGGCTTGATGCGGCATCGTCAATCTTTTCCTGAGGATAGCCATCCGGAGTATCCGGACCTGCCTCTCCTGCTGACATCCGTTCCAGATAACCCAGCGCTACGCGATAGTAGAAGATGGTGCTGTCATACTGTTCCTTATTATAGAAAAGCTGGCCGATGAACTTGGAGGCAAGATAGGGCTGGTAGAGGGATTTAAGCTCATTGCCCAGGTGGTAGGCTCTTCTGGCAGCATACATGGAACGGTCCGGGTTGATGCGCTCATATCCATACATCAATTGCGAAAAAGCAAGGCATACATCGGCCCTGGTTTCAAAAGGGGCATTTGCAAGGCGCTCTGGTGTCCATCCGGTCACCACGTTCTCCAGGGAATCTAGTTTCCGATCCCGGTGGTCGTTGTACTGTGCATTTGCCGGAGTGGCGTAGATCTGTATCAAACAAAGTATGATTAAAAGACGTTTCATGGTAGGGCAAAGTTAGTAAAAGCGACACATTTTTAGAGTTCCAAGGGTAAAAAAACCACAGACACGGCTCCTTTTTATACTTTTGTATAAGTCTCAAGTGCTTGTGATTAACGAACTTTGTAGGCGGAAACAAAACACTAAGGAAATGAAAAAGTTTTTTACGGCAATCATGCTCCTGGCCGGTGCTTCAATGATCGCGGCCTGCGTTAAATCATTAGTTCCCGATGACAACGTGAACGGGAATGAAAATGGAAATGGCAACGGTAACGAACAGACCGAACAGACCGAACAGACGATGGATTCCAAGGTCCTGGAGGCAACATTCCCCCTCAATGTGAAGATTGTAATGAAGAATCAGCCTTCGTATAACACTGCGGAAGAAGACATTACCCTCATTAAATTGGGGAATGAATGGTTCTACGAGAACAGGGGCTATCGTTATGTATTATATCTCTATTGCCAATTTGCCAAAGACGGCAAAACATTGAAAGCCTTTGGCGGGGCCTTGCAGGAAGACAGCACGGTTAAGTGGACCAATCTTCTTACCAGCGGTGATGAGAGTTACCTGAACTTCGCCGGATTTGCCAAGAACTCCGAATGTCATGTCCTGTTTGATGCCGGTGTCCCTGCTGGCAACTGCAAGAAATATGGTGAGGCGACATCCGACAAAGAAACAATCCTGGGCGTTGAATGTACCCGCTACGATTATGATTTTGTAGTCAAGGCCGATTATTGGGTTGATGATGCTACAAAGATAGTGTACAAGTTCGTCAACTATCTGGACAAGGATAAGGAGTCCAAGAACGCCACATTCGAAATCAAGAGCTGGGATACTTCCGTAAAGGCATTTGAATGGGATAAACCCGAATAATATAAAAACAGATATCATGAAAAAGATTGCACTCCTCCTCATGTGCGTTGCCGCTATTGCGATGGTCTCATGTGGCGGCAATTCCAACAAGAAAACTGGCGTCAAGGCTTCAGAGACAAAGACTTCCGTAGCAGCATCCGACGCCATTGATCTGGGCCTGAGCGTCAAGTGGGCAAAGACCAACCTGGGCGCAAAGGACGCTTCCGATCCAGGTAATTATTACGCCTGGGGTGAGACTGAGACCAAAAAGGTTTACAACGGCGACACGTACAAGTTCAAGGATGGCTACAAGGTTAAGAAGTACTCAACGGATGACAGTCACGCCAGTTCAGGCACTGCCGACAAACTGATTGTCCTTCAGCCGGAAGATGATGCTGCTATGGCCACACTGGGCAAAGGTTGGCGTATGCCCACCCGTGAAGAAGCCATGGAACTTTTCACAAAATGCACATTCAGTTATAACAAGCAGGGCCTTGTGACCGTCACCGGCCCCAATGGCAATACCATAGTTTTCCCGAAAACAGGATACTACGTAGGGGAGAATCTTCAGGAAACCGGCTACCCATGGTGCTGGACAGCTTCTATGGCTCTTGCTGCCGGTACGCCTTCAGGTAGCGAAAATGCTATTGAATGGCATGAGCGTAAACAGGGTGATGCCATGCGATTTGGACATACCGACTGTTACGGTCTTTACCGTGAGAACGGACTTCCCATCCGTCCGGTCAAAGACTAAGTGCTTTTTGTGCCCAGAGGGGCGAATCCTGTCGCAGGTCTGCGACGCCTATAAACAAAAAAAGAGACCAGCCGGTCTCTTTTTTGTGCCCGAGGTGGGAATCGAACCCACACGGTATTGCTACCACAGGATTTTGAGTCCAGCGCGTCTACCATTCCGCCACTCGGGCCCTGGAGTTGGACTGCAAAGTTATTGCAAAATCCTGAATTTGCAAAAATTACTGCTCATCGATGCCTGTTGCCGAATAGGAATCGGCCAGAAGATGGGTGGACATCTTGCGGCGGGCAAGCTTCATACCCCAGAAGCAGAACAGAAGGATTGCAATTGAAATGACTCCGCTCATTTCCGGAGTTACGGCCGACTGCATTGCAATTGTGTCATAGATGCCGTGGGCAAGCACGGGATACAGCCACATCTTGATTCCGGCGCCGGGAGCACGGTATTTATCAAACCAGTTGAGAGAGTAGTAGTAACCCATGATCACGGCAAAGCCGAAGTGGCCGGGGATGGCCGTAAGGGACCTGCCGATACCCGTTGTAATCCAGTCAGACCCCGATGCAAAGAGATACTCAATGTTCTCAAATGCCGCAAAGCCCATACCCACGCACACGGCGTAGACAATGCCGTCCATACGCTCGTCAAAGTCACGGCATTTTCTGAGAAACAGCCACAGGCAGAAGAGTTTTGCGGTTTCCTCCGGGATTGCCGCCCCAAGGAAAGCTGTGCGTACCGCTCCCCAGAAAGACGTGATCTCCTGCGGAAACGCCCCCATCCTCATCAGCGGCATGGAGATGAGAAGGGACGCAAACACGGAACCCCAGCCATAGAAAAACGCCTTTACAATATTCCCAACAGGCTCCCTCTGGAGTTTGTCCTGCTGGTACGTATAATAAATCAGAATGATGGCGGGCAGTACCGCCAGAGCTATCACGTGTAACATATGTGCAAAGTTAGCCCTTTTTACGGATTATTGGTGCGCTTTACGGTATTTGAGAGGCGTCTGGCCGTCATGGAGGAGTTTGAAACGGGTGGCGAAATAGCGAGGAGAAGAGTACCCCACTTTCTCCGAAATATCTAATATTGAGAAAGATGTGGAGGAAAGAAGATCCTCCGCCATTGCCATTCGCTTTTCCTCTATCACCTCCGCAACGCCCTTGCCGTATGACGCATTCATCTTATAATACAGAGTGGCGCGGCTCATGGCCATATGGCCGGCAAGTTCTGTCACGCTCAGGCCCGGTTCTGCAATATGCTGTTCTATGAAAGCCTCCACTTTTGAGGTGAAAACAATGTCACGCGCCCTGAGCGCTTCCTCAAGGGCACGGAGACGGCGCCGGCTGAGGCTGTCAATTCCTATGAGTGCAAAGACGATGAATACCGCCAGATAAAGAAGGATCATTGGCGTTGACAGATACCATGGCCTATTGATATGTATGTTAGAAATGACCTGGGGCCTGCTCCAGGTGCCGTCAGACTTTAGGTAGGAAACACGCAGCCTGTAGTGGCCGGGTTTAAGCGCAGGAAGGGAAATGGTTTGGTCGAAGGAATCTACCGTTATCTGAGAAGCCCCGCTGAGCATATAGCGGTACAGCACACGCTCAAAGGGGTCTGATCCCACAAGGTTGATGGAGAGGTCCAGTGACTGATAGTTGTATGGCAGTTTGAGGGACTCCCGGGCAGGGTCCCTGAGCGCTACTTCCCTGTCCTCAGGGTCTCCAAAGTAGCATTCGGCACCAATTTCCACAAAACCGGCATTGCCGCCAAGGTAGACGGAACCGTCCTGGGCGCAGGCTCCAGCCATCATCTCATTTGCCGGAACGCCGCGGTTCTCTCCGGTCATTTCTATGACGCCGTTCCGGCTCAGGAAAAGGGTATTGTCGGCCGATATCCAGAGGTTGTCGGCCCCGTTACTCTCCAGTCGGCTCACGCGGGAGAAAAGGGCGGTCTGGACCTTCTGGACCTGGGAGCTTCTTGGGTCGAAGGAATAAAGGCCGTAATTTGTGCCGAACCACACCATTCCGCCGTGATATACCGCCGTGTTGATATTTCCTGTAACGGGATCTGCGCGGTATATGAGGTTGAGCTCCTTGGTTTCCGTGTCTATGGTAAAGATCCCGGGGTCCGAAAACGCATATATGGTCCCGCTGCCGGAAACGCCTATCACCCTCAGTTCAAGACCTTCTCCGTCCGTGTTGTCCGTGAACTTGAGAAAACGGCGCGTGCGATGGTCGTACAGATAAGTGTGCACCGCCAGAAACAGCATCCGGCCGTCCTGAAGCGTGTACAGCGACGGCGAGTTACTGTTGAAACACTCTTCCGCATTGGTAGCCTTGTCCTTGAGAACGAAAGGAGTGAAGCGGTAATTTTTGCGGTCTACAAGGAAATATCCCCTGTTGTAGGTGGCAACGCAAAGGTTCCTGCTGTCATAATCCGCAATGGCGGTGATCTTGAGACCGTCTTTCCCGGCAAGGCAGGAAAGACCGGATTCCGGATTGTAGCGCCATAGTCCGCTGCCGTCTGTGCCAAGATAGACAAAACCGTCCTCCGATGCCAATACGTCTATTATCACATTTTCAGCCTCAGGGTCCTTTCCGGTAAGGGAAAAAGCCTTGATGGGAGAGAGCTTAAGTCCCACCAGGCCTGCCCTCACGGAGCCCACCCAGATATTATTGTGCCGGTCCTGATACAGGGTGGTTACAGAGAGCGGAATTCCGGCGCCGGACTGCGCAAGCTGCCTGTCCAGAGGTACAATCTCATGGGTCTGCAGGTCCATTATCCATACACTGGAGCCGTCAAAACCCATCCACAGGGCTCCGTCATAGACCATCAGTGCCAGAAGAGGGTCTACGGGAAGGCCGTTCCGCAAGCCGATTGAAAATGACTCACGCCTCTCACTCAGGTCATACCCCAATATCCCGTAATTAAGGATGGAGATGTAAAGCACGTCACCATCTAGGGCCGACGACATGATGAGATTCCCATCCTGGTGCGTCCGAACCCTCAGGAGTATGCACCGCAAGTCCTTCCTTCCTGTCAAGGGAATAAAGGGCGCCTTCCCTGTAGAACAATGAGATATAGTCCGTGTACACATCTGAGTCATCACCGCTTATCGTACCTGTATCGAAAGAGTAGAACTTGAGGCCGAAATGCGCGCCGAACCACACCCCTCCCGGGACATCCACGGCACAAGTGACCGTGCTCTCGCTCTCCTGGACAAAAGTATCACCGGCTGGATCGTACCTGAAAAGGCCTTTATCCGTGGATGCCCAGAGCGTTCCGCGGCTGTCACAATGCAGCATATATATATATGTACCCTGCCCAAAATTGTCCTGACGGCCAATCACTGTACGCAGTTCACCGTTTCTGTACTCATTGAGGCCAAAGCGCGTACCTATCCACAGCACGCCCCTGTCGTCATAAGCTACAGTGGTAACTGAAGACTGCGAGAGTCCATTTTCAATGCCAATTTGCTTACAATAGAAGCCGTCTGCCAGCAAACTCCAATATTGAAGCAATAGGATAAATAAAAACAAACACTTTTTCATTACATATTTAAATGTTTGGACAAATTTAAACTTTTTTTGGAAATAATGGGCACACACTAGAGAAAACGTTTCGCCAAATTTGCATTAACCGAACCAACTAATAATCAAGCCAGTATGAAAAAACTGTTAGTTTGTGTCCTTTTAGGCGCGGCATTTCTGGCCCCACAGGCTCTTCTTGCCCAGGGCGGAAATGACTCCGGAGGGCGTAAGATTGTGGTTAAAGGTACGGTCACTGATAAAACCGGAGAGCCGGCCATTGGAGCCAGCATCCTGGAGGTTGGAACAACCAACGGCGTGATCACAGACCTTGACGGCAATTTTGAGATTCAGACCACCCCCGGAACCACGCTGGTAGTATCCTGGATTGGATACGCAGACTACACCTTCCAGGCCCGCGCCGGAGCCCCGGTGAGAATAACGCTGGAAGAAGAAGCACTTCTGCTTCAGGAAACCGTGGTAACAGCCTTTGCAACGCAGAAAAAGGTGAACGTGACTGGTGCAATCACCGCCGTCACGGGAGACGACGTTATCCAGGCGCCTGTGGCCAATGTTTCATCGGCCCTTGTGGGTATCACCCCCGGCCTCAGCGCCGTGACGGTGTCCGGTGAACCCGGTCAGGATGCGGCCGATATCGCCATCCGCGGTATCTCCTCCTATTCCGGAAACACCTCTCCCCTTATCGTCATTGACGGAATCGAGCAGCCCTCGAATCAGGCCATGAGCATCCTCAACGGAATGAACCCCAACGACATTCTGGGAATAAGCGTGCTCAAGGACGCCTCTTCCACGGCTGTTTACGGTATCCGTGCGGCAAACGGCGTTATCATTGTCACCACCCGCCGCGGCCAGCAGGGACGCCCCAAGGTGAGTTTCTCCGGAAACTTCGGCCTTACCGGGGCAACCAACGTGCAGCGCGGCCTTTCCTCATATGAATACGCACTGTTCAGGAACGAGGCTATCCAGAATGAGGTTGCAGGCTACGGAAGCACCCCGCTGCAAAATTACCTCTTTACTGATGAGGACCTTTGGAAATTCCAGAACAACAGGGACTTCACCCCGGAAGAGGTTGACGCCATGACATGGCTCACGGCAGCGCAGAAACAGCAGCTTAAGGACAGCCCCGCCCTGTATTACGGCACCTCCGATGCCTACGCAGAACTTTACAGCCGCATAGCCCCGCAGTGGAGTGCCAACGTAAACGTATCCGGCGGTACGGAAAGGGTGAAATACTATGTCTCCCTCAATTACTTCGACCAGCAGTCCATCATGCAGAACGCCAATTACTTTGGCGTCCAGACAGGCTCCCGCTATCAGAGGTACAACGTGAGGGCCAATATTGACGTGGACCTTTTCAAGAACACCACCCTCAGCGTAAACACCAGCGGCCAGTTTGGTTCCACAACGGGACCCGGCACGGGTTCCCTCTACAGCCGCTACAGCGGAATCATGCAGATCATCTATGAAGGAAACCCCTTCACAAACAGGAGCATGATTCTGGATGACAAACTGATTGTGGACTTTGACTACCCCCAGAATTCCGTCCAGGAAGGTCTCCACAAACGCACGGACAATGAAATGACCGGCGGCTGGCTGCCGGCCCTCCTGAGCCGTTCCGTTGGTACCACATCAAATACGCGCGTGGACGTGACAATGCGCCTCCGCCACGACTTCTCCTGGCTTCTCAAGGGACTTGACCTCCAGGCCAGCGTCCGCTACCAGGAGAACTACAGCAAGGTTGCGGTCCAGTCCTTCGCAATCCCCCAGTACCGCGTTCGCCGCAGCCTCACCAATCCCAACGAGCTTGAGTTCTTTGGCGGTACGGTGGGTGCAGACGGGTATTCCTCCGGCTCCTGGGGCGGCATGCGTGATTTCTATGCCGATATAGTCCTGAACTATCAGGGTAACTTCGGGAAGCACAACGTGGGCGGCCTCCTCCTTGGGCGTGCCACCAAGTACACCATGCCCTACGACAGTTTCAACACGCCCAGCGGCCTTATCGGAACATCGGCCCGTATAACCTACGACTACGATACCCGCTACCTGCTTGAACTGAACTTCGCGCTCAACGGCACGGAGAATTTCGCCGCAGACAGAAGGTTCGGTTTCTTCCCCGCGGCATCGGCAGGTTATGTCCTCACCAACGAGCCCTGGTTTCCGGAGAACCCTTACCTTACCTTCTTCAAGATAAGGGGCAGCTACGGCCTTGTGGGTAATGACCAGATTGGCGGCAAGCGCTACCTCTACCTCCCAGGCACATACCAGATTAATATGGGTCCCGGAAGCCTCACAAGTACCACTTCCTCCGGCTCCCTGCAGAGTAACTACTACCAGTTTGGAACCAGCACGGGCGCTTACAACACAATCTACACCGGTTCCGCAGAAGGCGCCCTGGGAAACCCTCAGGTAACCTGGGAGAAATCAGAGAAGATAAGCGCCGGCCTTGAGACCAAGTTCTTCAGCGACAGGCTCTATTTCAATGCCGATTTCTTCTATGAGAACAGGCGCGACATCCTCACCACCCTGGGTGTAATCCCCATCACCTTCGGCGTTCCTTCCTGGGACACCGCAGCCGTGAACGTGGGACGCGTCACAAACCGCGGTTATGAACTGGTGCTTGGCTGGACTGAAAAACGCGGAGACTGGCGCTACTACATTGAAGGAAACGTCACCTACGCCAAGAATAAGATAGAGTATATGGCCGAAGCCCCCAACCCTTATGACTGGATGAACCAGACTGGGCACTCTATCGGCCAGTATTACGGATACAAGACCGACGGCTTTTATGACACACTTGAAGAACTGAACAACCGGCCGTACTTTGCACAGAGCGCCGGCGCGGTGACCCTTGGCGACATCAAGTACGTAGACCTCAACGGTGACGGCGTTATTGACTCCAAGGACCAGGGCCCCATAGGTTATCCCAACAGGCCCATGATGAACTTCGGCGGCAAGATCGGCGTAAGCTACAAGGGCTTCGACCTCAAGGTGGTGCTCTCCGGTACGGCAATGGGTTCATACTACATCGCCCGTATCACAAGCCCGTTCTTCAAGAGAGCCGGTAACGCCTTCCTGTGGCAGTATGAGGGCCGATGGACTCCCGAAAAGGTGGCCGCCGGCACCCCCATCACCTACCCCCGCGCCGTGTACGACGCCAGCCAGGACCACTACGACTTTGGTCCCAAGAGTCAGCTATGGGCACTGGCCTCAGACCACCTGAGAATCAAGAATGTGGAGCTTGGATACACTTTCCCTGCAAATTCAGCATTCCTGAGGAAGGCAAAGATCTCCATGCTCAGGGTATACCTCAACGCCAACAACCTCCTCACCCTGTTTGACCAGATGAGCCGTTACGGGATTGACCCTGAAACCAAGGACAACCTTGGAGGCAGTGAAGGTAACATCTCCTACGTGTTCCCTCTCACCAGAACCACCAACATTGGCGTTAACATTAACTTCTAAAAGGACAGGGATATGAAAAAGATACGTATTGTAGCAATCATTGCAGCACTTGTAAGTTTTACAGGCTGCAACCTGTTCCTGGAGATGCCGGAGGTAACCGGAAGCGTTTACCGTGAAGACGTCTTCTCCAACCGGAAAGATACGGAAGGAATGCTCTGGAGGGCCTATCACCGCGGTCTTCGCGAAGGCCTCCCGGAAGGCTGGGCAATCAACCACGGCACCCTTGCCTCCCTCTCCGGAGAAATCACCCGCGGTTACAGCTGGCACGCCGGCTATAATCTGGTTGTTAACGGCCCCACCACCGTTCTGGACGCCTCCGGGCAGTTCCAGGGCGCTCCGGCCAACTTCAACGAAAACTGGGAGGTAATCCGCGCCTGCTGGATTATCATCTCAAACATAGACAGCTGCCCCGAAATCTCCCCGGAAATGAAGGAGTACATGAAGGGCGAGGCCTATGCACTTATCGCCTACCGTTACGTTGGAATGTTCCAGCGCTGGGGCGGCGTTCCAATCGTGCGCCAGGCCAACGAGATGACGGACGACATTAACTTCCCCCGTGCATCGGCCCAGAAGACACTTGATTTTGCCCTGGAGATGCTCCAGGAAGCGGAAAACCGCCTCCCCGACACCTGGACGGACATTGAGCCCGGCTGCGGAGACAAGTGGGAAGGCAGAATAACCAAGGGAGCAGTCCTTGCAATGAAGGCCCGCCTCCTTACCTTTGCCGCCCGCCCGCTTTTCAACGCGGACCAGTCCTACGCCAAGGAGTTTGGAATGGCCTACAGTGCCGATTCCCTCATCTGGCTGGGCGGAAAGGACATCAACCGTTACCAGACGGCAATTGACGCCCACCTGGCAGTTATCAACTGGGCCAAGACCAACGGTAAACACCTCATTTTCACCGCCGGAGAAGGCAACCGCAACTCCTTTGAGCAGGCAATTGACGACTACGGCCGCGGTGTTTCCCAGCTCAACGGCCCGGAGACCCTACTTGCCTTCAAGGTGGAAAGTGACCAGCAGGTGTACAACAACATGACGGAGGGCTACAACTGGAGCGCCTACGTAGACGCCGGTGAGCGTTCCCTCCGCGGAGTCCTCACCAACTTCGTGCGCCTGTACAGGGATTCGGATGGTAACGACATAGACTGGCCCGTAGTTGGAGAGGCAGCCCCGCGCCCCATCGCCGACTTCGCCGCCAACATAGACAAGATTGAGCCCCGCTTCAGGGTGGATATCTGCGTTCCCGGCAAATTCGGCCGCTCCAACGACGGTGACGCCAAATGGAACGAGGGCATCTGGTACATGGGAAGCCTTACTTCTGATGCCGATATTGCCGCCTCCATGGCCCGCGCCACGGAAGGCCGCTCAATTGGCGTCCCCACCAAGTTCTACTACAAGGCCGGCGCCCGCCGCTGGCTGGAGTTCCCGCTGTTCCGCCTGGCCGAGAACTACATGTCATTGGCCGAATGCTACAACGAACTTGGTGACGATGTAAACGCACGTAAATACCTGAATATCATCCGTAACAGGGCCGGACTCCCGTCCGTTACGGAGACAGACCAGGCCAAGCTCCGTGAACTCATCGTTCGCGAAAGGGCCCTTGAGTTCTTCGAGGAAAACCAGCGTTACTATGACGTAAAACACTGGAAACACCCCGATATCGGCACCAAGATCCTTGGCGGCCCCATGACGGAGATCTCCTTCCTCACAACGGACGGGGCCAACACCATGGCAGCCCTCATTTCCTACTGGGATGCCTACTCCTACACAGGCTACTGGCACCCCAAGTGGTTCCTTGAGCCTTTCCGTCAGGATGAGGTGAACAAAGGCATCATTGCCCAGAACCCCGGTTATTAACAGATAAATCCGTGAAGCAATGAAAAGAAATTCAATTATAGCAGCTTTGGCAGGACTTATCCTTGTATCCTTCTCCGGATACTCGCAGGACCTTGCCAACTTTACGGACGCCCTTGAGGGCAAGTATCCGGGACTCATCGTGATCCGCAACGACGGAACTCCCGGCGCAGGCGCAGCGCGTATGATGATACGCGGAATAGGCTCCTACGCGCAGGGAACGGACATAAATACCCTCAAGATATTCGTGGACGGATTCGAGGTCCAGCAGGACTTCATAAGCTATCTTTCACCGGAGGAAATTGAGTCTGTGGTAATTTGTAAGAATGCGGCCGATCTTGCCGAATACGGCATGAACGGCGCCAACGGCGTGCTTGCAATCACCACCAAGAGGGGCTCTGAAGGCGCTCCGGTAATCACATTCAAGACCCGCGGCGGCGCCCAGATGCCCATCAACGTGGCAAAACCCCTTGGCTCCTACGATTACGCCCGCCTGTACAACCAGGCCTGGAGCAACGACCACGGCCGTGAATGGGACCCCTACTACGATTTTGAGGCCATGAACGCCTACAAGGCCGGGCAGGGCATTGACGTAAACTGGTACGACGAAGTATTCAAGCCCGTCACCGGTTATGCCGATGGCAGCCTCTCAATCCGCGGCGGCTCCAAGAACGCCAAGTACAGCGTGGTGCTTGACTACGCCAACCAGCAGGGTTTCCTCAACGTCAGGAATACAGACCGCACCAAGAACGTTTCCTTTGTGAAATACGGCGTGCGCACAAACCTTGACATGAAGCTCAATGACATCTTTACCGTGAGTGTGGACCTTGGCGGCCGCCTTGAAGACCGCAACCGCCCCAATTACAGCGTCTACCAGCTGGTTAACGATGTAATGAGCTATCCGTCAAATATTTACCCCGTATTTGACAAGGACGCTACGGATCCTATCTCCAACTACTCCGGTACGGCTGTGTACCCCAACAACCCGGTAGGTTCGCTTGCCGGACAGGGCTGGACAACAAGCCGCACAAAGCTCATGCAGGCCAACTTCAAGTTCAGGGAAGACTTTGGCTTCCTTCTACCCGGCCTGTATCTGCAGGAGGGCTTCTCCTTCTATTCCAGGACCATCGGAAACACCGCAAAGACAAACACTTACGCCCGTTACAACGGCGGAGTTCCCCAGACGGCCGATGTCTCCACCTACATCCGTTCCAACGGATACTGGAGTTCAGGCAAGGAGCGCTGGATGCAGGGTAACGTAATCCTTGGATGGAACGGTGAATTCGGCCTTCACAAGATAGCGGCAAAGCTTGGCGCCCACATCTCCGACTTCAACGGTACCGGCAGCGCTTTCTACAACTGGAAATACCGCTATGCCAACTTCACCGCAAAGGCCGATTGGGCCTATGACAACCGATATGACGCAGGAATCGGCCTGTCTGTATTCGGCTCCGACGCCTTCGCGCCCGGAAAGCAGTTTGTTCCCTATCCTACCATTTCCTTTGGCTGGAATGCCTCCAACGAGGAATTCCTGAAAGGCAGCCCCGTGGTTAACAGGCTACGGGTAAGGGCATCGGCCGGCTTTACCGGAGCCAACGAGGCCTACGTGGGAATTGAAGGCTTCGAGACCGGCGGCAGGTATCTGTACCAGCAGTACTACACCTGGACCGGAAGCTTCGTCCAGGGCATGGGTCCCAACTTCGGCGGCGGCGCCAGCGGCATCCGTCCGCTGTTCCTGAGCCACCCGGATGTGACCGCGGAAAAGAGCCTGAAGGCTAATATCGGCGTGGAAACAACCCTCTGGAACGCCCTTACAGTGAATGCCGATTACTTTGTGGATTACCGCACCGGCATCCTCACAAGGGACAACACCCTCATGGACTATAATGGCGCCCAGGTTGCCTACACCAACCTTGGAAAGATGTTCAACCGCGGTGTTGACGCTTCATTTGTGTATGCCACAAAGAGCGGCCCCGTTGACTGGAGCGTCTTTGGAAACGTGCTCTACGCAAAGAACAAGGTCATCAATATGGGAGAGGTTGCAACCAAGTACCCCTACAACGCCGTTACGGGCCTTCCCTACGGCACCAGGATGGGTCTTGAATGCATCGGTTTCTACCAGGTAAAGGACTTTGACATGGACGGTGAGCTGAACATGGGACAGCCCGTTCCGCTTTACGGCGCAATCCAGCCCGGTGACCTTAAATATAAGAACCAGGACGGCGACGAGTACATAGACGACACAGACATAGTGAAAATAGGCAATCCTTCCTATCCTTCACTTGTGTTCAGCCTTGGCGCAGAGGCCAGGTTCATGGGATTTGACCTTTCCTTCCTCATCACAGGCAGCGCCGGCTCAACGGTAAACCTTCTTGATTACGATGAATGGAAGCCTTTCCTCAACTACGGAACCGCTTTCGAATGGGCCCAGGGCGCCTGGGTACACTACCCGGAAGCCAAGCTTGACACCCGTGAAACTGCAACTTACCCCCGCCTCTCCACAGGACAGAACGACAACAACTACCGCTCTAGTTCCTTCTGGATCAAGGACAACGCATGGATGCGCCTGCAAGAGGTGGAACTTGGTTACACCATTCCCGTGGACAGCAAGGTCATCAAAAACTTCCGCGTATGTCTCACGGGGTACAACCTCATAACACTCAGCAGCCTTCTGAGCAAGTACAAGATGGACCCTGAAACGGTCAATTACGGATATCCCGCTTCAAAGGCGGTAAACCTGGGACTTCAAATCAGTTTCTAAGATATGAAGAGGATTTACATCATACTTGCAGCTGCGCTTACGCTAAGCGCATGCTCCAAATTCCTGGACACCCGCATAGACGTGTTTGACACCATGGACAGGCTCCAGACCCGTTCCAGCACCCTGACAAGCTTTGCCTATGCATATTATACCCCCATGGGGAACGGCTTCAACGTGATAGACGGAAACCTCTTTGCAAGCGCCTCCGACGAAGCGGAGCAGGCCGCCCCCACGTCAGAGGCCCAAACCTTCAACAGGGGCCTTCTATCGGCCGATTTAAACCCGCTCTCATACAAGTACACCAACTGCTATGAGGGCATCCGCGCGGCGCATTTCTTCCTGGATTACGCCAAGGACGGAGAGAAGTTCCTTGCCCTGAACAGGGACACCAGCACGGTGTACAACCCCGACGGCAGCATCTACAGCACTGAGCAGCCCAAGGCCTACATGAGAGACTGCATCAACCTTGGATGGCAGAGGGCCGAGGCCTACATTGCGGAGGCTTACTATTATGGCGAGCTCCTCAAGATGTATGGCGGCGTTCCTATCATAGACGCCGAGACTGGTGTTGCCCGCCAGGCCACCTACGACGAGGTTGTGACGCATATCGTGAAACTCATCGACGACCACCTGGACGAGCTCAACCTTGACTGGCGCGTAGCTCTTGACGAGACCGCAGAAAACGCCATCGCAGACGTCACAAACTGGAATTTCCGTGATGAGACAGGCCGATGGGACCGCACGGCGGCCCTTGCAGTCAAGGCCCGCGTGCTGCTCTATGCCGCAAGCCCCAGGAACAACCCCATGGATGATACCGAGAAATGGGAGAAAGCCGCTGCTGCCGCAAACGACGTGATCCAGATGCGTAAGGCCGTCTTTGCAAAGGGCTTCGGCTTTGGCGAAGGCGCCAGGACCACCCCCGACTGGCATATGCCCGTAAACAGGGACTACGGCAACTACTTCATCAAGAACAACGCCACCTCCGACGTAGAGTCCATCTTCCTGGTTCGCCAGGCGGCCGGCAGTGCTCCCGAGCGTGCCAACTATCCGGTTGCAACCCGTGGCGGAGGCAGCGGCGTATGCCCCACCCAGAACCTTGTGGATGCGTATGAGTATATCGGCCCCCAGGTGCCGGACCCTTACGCAAACAGGGATCCCCGCCTTGCCGCTACAATAGTCACTAACGGCAGCACCTGGAACGGCAATGTGATTGATGAGTCCAAGGGCGGCAATTACGACTCCCACGTAGCAGGGGCAAGCCCCACCGGATACTACCTCAAGAAGTTCCTGGCCCCCAATCTTAACCTTGTAGAAGGCGGAAGTACGGACCACATCTGGCCCCTCTACCGCTATGCAGAGGTCCTTCTTAACTATGCCGAGGCAATGAACGAGGCTTACGGCCCTGACGCAGACCCCAACGGATACGGCATGACCGCACGCCAGGCCCTCACGGAGGTACGCCAGAGCGCCAGCACGTCCCTTCCTGCCGTTACGGCCGCTTCAAAGACAGATTTCAGAAATGCCGTAAAGCAGGAGCGCCGCGTGGAACTTGCGTTTGAGGACCACCGCTACTGGGACCTCCTTCGCTGGAAAGACGCCATGAGCGTGCTGAACAAGGCCATCAAGGGCACATCCGTCAAGAAAAACAACCTCGGAGGCTTCCAGTACACCTATCCTACCGTAGCATACCGCACATTCTATGAGCGCAACTACTACTTCCCCTTCACCCGCAAGGAAATTGCAAACGGAGGCGGATCCATTACCCAGAACCCTGAATACAATTAGCGTATGAAAAAGATATTTCCTGTACTACTGACGGCGGCGCTCATTCTTGGCGCCTGCAAGAAGGAGGACGCAACCAAGGACTACGGCTTTGCCAAGGTGTATATACCGCAGGCCACGGTGACGGGTATAGACAACTCCTATCCCATCCCCATGGGACCGTTCGGCCAGAACTCCAAGTACACCTGCTCCTATGATGCCGCCAGCGGCAAGCTGGACATCGCACTTGGAGTCATCCGCTCCGGGTATTTCGCCGTTCAGAAGGGCTACAGCGTATCCTTGGAGATATCGGCCGATCTTACCGCGGCAAAAGTAGCGGAGGTTGCCGGCGTTGCCCTGCCCGCAGCGGTTTGCACCATTCCCGGCACCATCACGGTTCCGGACGGCGATAGCGGCGCTTCCGTAAAGGTGAGCATAGACCTAAAGGCCCTGGCCGGACAGAGCGCAACATTCAAGGACGCTGAAGGCTACAAGAAGCTTGTCCTTGGCCTTGCCATTTCCAATCTGCAAGGGCCGTCGGATTATTCCCTGGCCGATTCCAACACGTCCGTGGCAATTATCCTGGACCTTGGAAGCGAGTACTGGACGGACGACGTACGTGCCCTCTTCCCTCTTGATTAATAATCCTAAACCAATATTAACCATTTTTTAACACATGTGTTTTATGAAAAAAGTTCTTTACTTTCTCGCAGCAGCCGTCTTTGCAGTAGCAATGGCAGCATGCACAAAGCCCGCCGATAACGGCAAGACAGACGACAACACGCCGGCTGCCGCTTCCCCCAAGGCCGACTTCGACTACGCCGTGGACGGACTGAAGGTGACTTTCACCAACAAGAGCACCAACGCCACCGCTTACAAGTGGGATTTCGGCGACGACGAGACTTCAAAGGAAGCCTCTCCGGAACACACCTACGCTTCCGGTGGCAGTTATTCCGTTAAGCTCACCGCCGCAAATGCCGACGGCGATGTCTCTATCAAGGAGGTCAGAATTGATGTTGCAGGTGCCCCCAAGGCCTACTTCACCTTCGAGGCCCAGAAGGACCGTGCAGGAAAATTCGGCCTTACAGTAAAGTTTGACGCCACTGCTTCCGAGAACGCAACCAACATCACCTGGGACTTCGGCGACGGCGTAACCACAGAGCCCGGCACCGACTTCAAGCCCACTCACGTCTATGCCAATTATGGCAAATACACTGTGAAGGCTGTTGTAGTAAACTCCGCCAACGTAATGGACACCTATCAGGCCGAGGTTGACGTTATTGCCTACAACGAGCTTCTCCAGGGCGGCTCCATGGAAGAAGACGACGCCAAGTACTGGACTGTTGTAAGCACCGAGGTCCTTGACGGCGACTATGCCCCCATGGCCGGCGTCCTGAGCTGGGTTCCTACATTCGGTTACACTGAGGTTAAGCCCGCCGGCGGCAAGGGCGGATGCCTGCGTCTCTCCTCTGAGAACCAGATCCACGACCAGGCCAACAACGTCATTGTCTATCAGGGCATTGAGGTTGAAGAAGGAGACTATCTTGAAATCTCCGCCCAGATGAAGTGGGGCGAGGAAACCAACGACAGCGGCCTGCTGTGGTTTGGTATCTCCGAGGACACCCAGTTCTTTGAGAATGCCTCCTGCGCCGACGGAACCTCAATAGTTGAGATGTACAACTACTGGATGTCCGGCTACGAGAATCCCGGCTCAGAGGCTGTTCCAGCTCTTGACAGCGGCTTTGAGGCCGATGCCAACTACATTGCAAAGAACTTGGAGCTTGGCCTTGGCTACAGCAATGCCGGTGAGCCTGTTGCACATTACTGGGCACAGAAGACCGGAACCGTCTACTTCTACGTGAACCTCCGTTCCGTATGGGGCAGCCGCTTCGGCCCTGGCAAGGACTACTTCTTTGACGAGCTCAGCGTAAAGGTTGTTCCCGCACCAGAGGAAGAGTAATTTTTCAGGGACAGGGCGGCTGACCCCGCCCTGCCTCTCCAAGGTTAAATAATATAAGGAAAGATGAAAAGACTTTCAGCAATTCTAGCGCTGTCACTCCTTATTCCGGCAGCGGCTATGGCCCAGGACCCGGATTCCCGTTTTATGGGTGCATTCAAAGAGGATTTTGACGCCGCAAAGCCGCAGTATTTCAGCGGCGGAAACGCTCCCAGGCTGTTTTTCGGCGTGCCTTCCCTCACGGAAAAGGGAACTACCGTGATGCTTGAGCGCATCCAGCCAACGGACCCCGCCGGCGCGGGAAAGGGCCCGGAAATATCGTCCACCAAGCGCACGCACTTCGGCACTTATTCGGCCCGTCTCCGTGTCCCTGACGTGAAGAAGGCTCAGCCTAACGTAGGCGCGGTTGTGGGATACTTCACATACCGTTTTACGCAGGGGTTCGGCCTTTCGGAGATTGACTTCGAGTGGCTCATTGCCGATCCTACCCTCATTTATATCGGCACATGGACAAGTGCTCCTAATAATGTGGGTAACCTCCAGAGGGTTGGCCGCACAATAAACCTTGCAAAGGGACAGATCCTGTACACCAACTACAGGTCCTATCACGACGGCAACAAGAACCACAACTTCGCAAGCGACGACGACGCTTCCCTTACCCCGCGTACCATTCCTGCGATTTCCGGATATAATGCCTCAAAGCAGTTCTACGTGTACGGCTTTGACTGGTACCCCGACAGGCTAACCTGGTGGATAGAGCACCCTGAAACCGGAGAGAAGGTTATCCTCTGGGACTACCAGGGCACTACGCCCAACTTCTCCGGCATTCCCCAGCCGCCCACAACCTACCTTATGAATTTCTGGCACACCAACGACTGGTCCGTGGATACCAACCCCCAGTCCAAGCAGGCGCCCAAGTACCCCTACTGCCTGGAGGTGGACTGGATGAAATATGAGCCCTATGATGAGATTAACATCAAGTGGAGGGAAGATAATGGATTTTAACAGGTTATTGTTATTGCTGGCGCTTGGTGCGGCTATCTCCTGCAACAGCGGGAAATATCCGCTCCCGGCTCTGGAAAAGCCTAAGCCGGAGGTGCCTGACGACGGCCAGGGAAACAACCCGGATGATAACCCGGATGATAAGCCCGACGACAATCCGGACGATAACCCTCCCGTGGATGTAAAACTGATGGAGGCTTTCAAGGAGGATTTTTCCGGGGAACCCGGCAACGGGCTCACCCTGGACGCGGGAGGAAAGGACTTCCGCTGCTTCCCCGGTTTCCCCTCGCTTACGGAAAGTGGCTCCACAATCCTTATGCTCAGGCTTGACGCCGCAAAGGACGCCGGAGACGGCATTAAACTTATCTCTAAGGATTATGTGCACTTTGGGAGTTACTCTGCCCGCGTGAAGCTGCCGGACGTGAAATCCGTACAGCCCGGCCTTGGCGCCAGAGTGGAATTCGGCCCTGAAGGGGAAGGCGTGGTCATAGACGTCGCTTCTCCTACCGTTGCGGGCGTAAACACTGCCTCAAAGTTATGTGTCATCGGCCTTGACTGGAGTGCCGATAAACTTGTGAGGTGGGTGAAAACCAAGCCATCGGCCGATAAAAACGTAATTGAAGAGATAACGGAAAACGTGCCCCAGGACCCCCAGAAGCTAGTTTTCAGGTATTACCACACGGACGGGCCTGCGGCCAACTACCCCTACGAACTAGAAATTGACTGGATAGAATATAGCCCCCAAGAGTAATGAAGCGCAGTTTTGTTTTATGCCTTGGCGTCCTGCTGTGCGCAGGGGCCTTCGGCCAGGAAGCACCAAAGTTCCACGGTGCGTTCAAGGAAGACTTCTCTGAAGGTACTTCTGAGTATTTTGACTTCAATTACAGGCCATCGGGAGAGGATTTCCGTTATTTCTCAGGATTTCCGTCTCTCTCCGAGGAAGGCACTTCCGTTATGCTTTACCGGATGGATCCCGCAGATCCTGCCGGAGCTGGTCGCGGCCCGGAAATCATCTCCAAGGACTATACATTCTACGGAAGCTACAGCGCCCGTATCAAGATTCCGGATCCGCGTGAGATTCAGCCAAACGTTGGTGCCGTGGTGGGGTATTTCACCTACAACATTGACAGGGAATTCGGCCAGAGCGAGATTGACATTGAATGGCTTATTGCCGATCCCAGAATCATTTACGTTGGCACCTGGACGGGTAAGCGCGGGGCACATAACCGCGTGGGCAGAATCATCAACCTTGCAACCGGAGAGATCCTGGAGACCATCTGGCGCTCCGAGGTCCGTCACCGTGACGGCAGCGTGACCCGCGTTCCCAATACCGCGTTTACGGGCCGTCAGAACAAGCCTTCACGCATTGAGGCCATTCCTGATTACGATGCATCGGCCCGCTTCTACGTGTACGGCTGGGACTGGTATCCGGACCGTATGGTATGGTGGATGGAGCACCCGGAAACCGGTAAGAAGATCATCCTCTGGGACTACAAGGGAAAGAAAGTGTTCCCGGATCAGCCTTCAAAAACCGGCGTTCCCTGCCTCAAGAGCAAGTACAGGCTCAATTTCTGGCACACCAACAACTGGCCCGTGGAAACCAATCCGCTGTCAATTGAAAAGCCACTCTATCCCTACGAGCTTGAAATTGACTGGATGAGCTACACTCCCTTTGACAAATACAACCCGTATCTGAAATAGGCCGCTGGCCCAGGTCCTCCGAAACTTAAACCGCACCACCCTGTCCCACAGGCTATTCTGAGGCAGGGTGGTGTCTTTTACCCCCTTTCGCTGGGATGGGGTAAACGACAAAATCGGCCTTATACGGCCCAAACTGCGTTTTAACTTTCGGACAGTTAGACTCTCTCGGTTTGGCCCTTATTTAACACTTTTTCTCATACTTCCAAATTCTGGCAAGCCTTGCCAAAATTTGGTCAGCGCACGCATATTTCCAATCTTTGTAACGGAGGCCCGATTACAGGGTTTCATTACATAGAGTAGTGGATTTTCTATTCTATGTATTTGTATTTAATAGAAAAATAACTATTTTTGTGCGCCTATGAAATATGACGAATTCCATCGGCTAATTGTAAAAAATGGATGGATATCCATAAGGCAGGCCGGTAGTCACGTGATTTACAGAAAAGAAATGCACTTGGTATGACAACAATTGAAGCAATTATCGAAAGGGCCAAAGACGGCACTTACACTGTCTATTGCAAGAATGAGATTTTTTCAGGAGCAGGAGCCAGCATTGAATCGGCAAAGGAGGATATGCGTAAACAGATGGCTTTCTATAGAGAAACTGCCATTGCAGAAGGTTTCAAGTATCCGTCTTTTCTGGATGGAGACTTTGAGATCTCTTATCGCGTAGATATGCCAAGCTTGCTTAAATACTATATTGAGCAGGGAATTTTTACTCTATCAGGAGTAGAAAAAATGACAGGTATCAACCAGAAACAACTCTGGTCATACCTGCACGGAACAAAACCCCGCGGCGCCCAGTCGCGCAGAATGGAAACTGGATTCCGCCGCCTTAAGGAAGATCTGGATTCGGTGTTTATGTCGGCCTGACCCTAAAGCAGCCAGGGAGGATATTGCCAATTTTTCGCTATCTTTGTAAGTTATGAATAAGGATGTTGTCATAGTACGCGGAGAGAAGGTGGCCGATGTAGCCGCAAAACTTGCCGGAGAGAAGGAAATCTTCATAGTGCACGACGAAAACGTGGCGCACGTTGCGGCTGCTGTAGCGGCGGCGATTCAGATGCCCGATCAGGTCGGGCATGACGATATGCGTCATAGCCGGCCCCGACCGGCTATCTTCTCCCTGAAAACCTCCGAGGAACTAAAGACTATGGAAACGGCGGTGTGGGTTACTGAGCGCCTTCTGGAAGCCGATGCATCCCTCCGAGGAACTCAAGACAATGGATACGGCCGTAAAACTCACTGAGAAGTTTTTAGAGGCCGATTTATCCCGCGGCGCACTGGTCCTTGCCATAGGAGGCGGCATCACTACGGACATCGCCGGATTTGCCGCCAGTATGTATAAAAGAGGTATACGCTGGGCCGCTTTTCCCACCACCCTCCTTGCCCAGGTAGACGCCGCAATTGGCGGCAAAACTGGGGTGAATCTCCACGGCTACAAGAATATGCTGGGGGCCTTCCACATGCCTGAGTTCACGTTTTTGACGTCTTCCGTGCTGGAAACGCTGCCGGAAAAAGAACTCCGCTGCGGCCTTGCGGAAATGCTCAAGACCTTCCTGATTGGGGATGCCGATGCCTACAAAAAGTGCATCGCCGGAGGAATCACAAATGACCTGATTTTCCGCGCAGCATCCATCAAGGCCGATATTGTTTGCCGGGACCCCCTGGAGCACGGTGAAAGGGCGGTTCTGAACCTTGGTCATACTTTTGGTCACGCCATTGAGCACTGCTCAAAGGGCGCAATTGCCCACGGTGAGGCAGTTGGGATGGGAATAATCCTTGCCGCAAGGCTCTCCGAGGGCCTGGGGCTGGCTCAAAAAGGCCTTGCAGCACGCCTGCAGGAGGATTTCCAAAGGGTCGGGCTTGAGACCTCGTGCCCTTACGGCATTGATGAACTAACCGCCGCAATGAAAAAGGACAAGAAAGACGGAAAGTTTGTGCTCCTGAAAGGCATTGGCCAGCCCGTTATCACTACAGTGAAAGAAGATGATCTGCGTAAGTATACAGAATAAGGAATTCTCTGAGATTCAGGCGCTTCTGCCCTCCCTTGAGATGGCAGAAATCCGCCTTGACCGCTGCGCCCTCTCCGACGAAGAGATTGAGCAGCTATTCTCCCAGTCCGACGTCCCCCTCATTGCCACATGCCGGCTATCTGAAGAGCCCGGCGCCCCGGAGATTCTGGAGCGTGCAATCAAGGCGGGAGCAAAGTACGTAGACCTTGAAATGGAAGCCCCCGCGGCCGTTGGCCGACGCATCCGACAGGCCTGCCAGGAGTGGGGCACGGTACTCATCCGTTCATACCATAATTTTGACTTTACGCCTCCTCTTTCCGTGCTTGAAAGCACTGTTGAAAGGGCAAAATCATTTGGCGCAGAGATAGTAAAAATTGCCGTTATGGCAGCCTCAGAGAGCGATTGGGGCGTTGTATCGGCCTTATACAACAATGTTGAGCCTGGCACGTTGGTGGCCTTCTGTATGGGAGAAGCCGGGAAGAAGTCACGCCTTGAGGCCATTGCAAAAGGATCCCCTTTTACATACGCCTGCCTCACAGAAGAAGAGGCCACGGCTCCCGGTCAGTGGACCGCCGAAAGCCTCGGTGAGGCGCTATACGGAGACTTCCGTTTTGTGAAGGCATCGGCCCTTCCTATGCCGTCCTCCAAAAGCTTTGCCCAGAGGGCCATTGTGGCAGCAGCGCTCTCTCACGGGGTGTCACATCTCAGCGGTTATTCCCCATGTGGAGACAACGAGAGTGCCATTTCCGTGGCAAAGGCCCTTGGCGCGCGCGTCAATATCAGTGGCAGCGAACTTGAAATTGAGGGAATTGGCGCTTCCGGCGGCTCTTTGAAGCTGGAAGAACTTCATACCGGAGAGTCCGGGCTCCTTACAAGGCTTATGGTGCCGCTTCTTTCTGTATTATCGGCCAGTCCGGTCCGCGTAACCGGAGAAAAAACCCTGCTTGGGCGGCCTCTGACGGGGGCTCACGACATAATGGCCGCCTACGGAGTGCGCCTGTACCCCGAAAGTAACAAAGATGTTAAGGGGCAAAATAGTGAAAAAAAGGCTGTTAACAAAGATGTTACGGAGGCCCGGAAATCGGACTGTTATTTGCCTCTGAGCGTATCTGGACCCATTATTCCGGGGCGCGCAGACGTTTCTGGCAAGGGAGGAAGCCAGCTTATCTCCGGTCTTCTTGCCGCACTGCCTCTAGCTGGCGGAAAATCAGTCCTTTACGTCCACGAACCTAAGAGCATTCCATACCTTTTCATAACGGTAGATGTCCTGAAGAAATTCGGCATAAGGATTGGCTCTGAAATGGAAGGCGGTGACGATTTCCTGGAAACCCAGGACTGGAGCCTTTGCACGGGCCTCAATTTCAGAATTAAAGGCCCTCAGGCATATCAGGCGGCATCTTTTGCAATTGAAGCAGACTGGTCCGGCGCCGCCCCGTTCCTTGTTGCAGGAGCAGTTTTTGGAGACATTGAGGTGACCGGCCTTGACACCGCCTCCCTCCAGGCCGATATCTCCATTATGGACATCCTCATGGAAGCCGGGGCGTCAATGTCCCAGCTGGAAGACGGCAGCCTGCACGTAATGAGGGCGCCCCTGAGCCCGTTCAAGGCCGACCTTAACAACTGCCCGGACCTCTTCCCAATAGTGGCCGTTCTGGCGGCGTTCTGCCCCGGAGAGAGTGAACTGCTGGGCGTAGAAAGGCTCCGTCATAAGGAGACCGACCGTGCTGCCGCCATTGTGGAAATGCTTGAGGCTATGGGAGTTACGGTGAATGTTGACGAAGACCTTATGACAATTACGGGTATGGGGCTGTCCCAGAGGCTTGCTTCCGGAAACCTACTGAGGGGCGGCAAATTCCGCTCTCACGGAGACCACCGCATGGTGATGGCGCTTAAGGTAGCATCCCTTGGTGCTTCCAGCCCTGTTGAAATAGATGATGTGGACTGCGTAGCCAAGTCATTCCCCCAGTTCAATGAAATGTTTGAAAGACTATGAATACTTTTGGCAATAAATTCAGAGTAAGCATCTTTGGAGAGTCCCACGGACCGGTTATCGGCGTAACGGTAGACGGCGTTTTACCGGGAATTCCGCTAAGCGTGGAAGATTTCGCTCAGGACCTTTCCCGCAGGAAGGCCGGTGCGCTTGGCACTACGCCGCGCATTGAGGCCGATTCCCCTGAAATCCTTTCAGGCGTATATGAGGACCATACTACGGGCGCCCCTCTTACCGTGATTTTCCGCAACGAAAACACCCGCTCGGAGGACTACGAGGCCTTCCGTGAGAACCCCAGGCCCGGTCACGCAGACTTCACCGCCAATCTCAAATACGGCGGCTACAACGACCCCCGCGGCGGCGGCCAGTTCAGCGGCAGGCTCACCCTGGGGATAGTTGCAGCGGGCGTCATTGCCAAAAAGATGATGTATTTTGCCAAGTTCAATGCCGTCCTGAAGGAGGTAGGCGGGCTCACGGATGCAGAGAAATGGCCGGAGGCCCTGAAGGCCGCCGCGGCCGATGGCGATTCCCTTGGCGGAGTGGTTGAATGCGTGGTGGAAGGCCTTCCTATCGGCCTTGGAGAACCCTTCTGGGATAGCGTAGAGAGCGTTTTGGCTCACGCCGTCTTTGCAATTCCCGGCGTCCGCGGCATTGAGTTTGGAGACGGCTTTGAGGCCGCAAGAATGAAGGGATCTGAGCACATAGACCTCTTCCCGGAGCATAAATGTTGCCACGGAGAGCACGAAGAAGGTCACCATTGCCATCATGACGACCCAGATCACGAGTGCTGTCACGGAGAACATGAGGAAGGCCGTCATTGCCATCATGAAGACGGCGGTGAGCATCATTGCTGCGGCCGTCATCACAGGCCCCAGCCGCCCGTTACAAACCACGCCGGCGGCGTGAACGGCGGCATCACAAACGGTAATCCCGTGGTGTTCCGCGTAGCCTTCAAACCCACCGCCAGCATAGCCAAAGCCGGAGTTGGCGGCCGCCACGACGTCTGCTTTGCCCTCCGCACCCCGGTCATCGTTGAAGCCATGGCCGCCATCTGCCTGGTGGACCTGGCGCTGTAAGCCCTGGCCTTCAAATTGCTGATACTCAGGCAATAACGTAAACTCGGGTGCACTTGCAGGCGCACCCGAATATTTATAAACGGCTCTGAATCAGAGAGTTACTCGCCAGTGAAGACAATTTTCACATTTCCGGTGAGGCGGATGGGATTGCCGTCATACTTGGCGGCTTTCCACTTGGGGGCCGATTTCACCACGCGTACCACCTCATCGTTGAGAATGGGCGTGGCTCCGGAGAGCACCTGAACCTCCTGGATATTGCCCTTGCGGCCGATAGCGTATCCTACCACAACGGTTCCCTTTTCTCCAGCGGGGCGCTGAACGTGGTCAGAAACCCATTTGCCAAAGGCCTGAGCGCCTTCCTGGCCCTCTTTTCCCTGGAAGGAAGGCTGCCTGTCAAGGCGCTCCAGAAAGGTTTTTCCGTGCTCCGGACCATCGGCCATGGAAAGGAGAAGGGCGTCCTTCATCTCCTTGGTCTGGCCAGCGTAGAGGAGGAATCGGCCCTGAACGGTGAGGGTGTCCCCTTTCATTATGTTCAACATGGAAAAACTGGCTCTGGGCTCCCTGGGATCCATAAGTCCGTACACCAGCATGGTGCCGGTGCGGTCTGTGAGGTAGAAGCTCCCGCTGGATGAGCTGCGGATCTTACTCACAACGCCATTCACAATATAGGAAGCGGTGTCTTTTGGAGAAAGTTTCAGGAACTCTTTGACCGTGAGGCGTTTGGGCTGTGCGGAAAGGCTAAGGCCGATAGCTGCGGCAAGGATTATTGCAAGGACTTTTTTCATATTATGGATAATAACTTGTCAAAACTGTCTATCACGTAGTTTGCGCCGGCGGCCTCCAAGGCTTCGCGGGAGGAATTACCAAAAGTGACGCCACAGGTAAGCGCCCCGGCGCCAAGGCCCATCTGGATATCCACGGGCATATCCCCCACCACAAGGCATTCAGGGCCGATAACCCCAAAGTGCTCCAGGGTTTTCAGTACAGGCTCAGGGTTAGGCTTTGCGTTCACAACATCCTCTGCGCCAAGCACATAGTCAAAGTATGGGGCAATGCCCATCTTACGGAGAAAGTTCTTGAGGGAATCCGTCTCACGGGACGATGCCACGGTAAGGAAGTAGCCCCGTGCTTGCAGCTCAGCCAGCGTCTCTTTTACCCCCGGAAACAGCGCCGGAACCATCTGGGGCTCATATTCTGAAAACACATCACGGTACATTTTGAACCACAGCGGGATGTCTTCCTGGGCAATTCCGGGATTCATAACCCGCAGCCCGTCACGGAGCGGAATGCCGATAGTTGCGATGATTGCGCTGTCCGGAATCTCCGGAGCGCCCATGCGCCGTCTGGTCTCATGGTTACACTTCAGGATTAGCTCCAGGGTGTCTCCAAGCGTACCGTCAAAGTCAAATACAATCAGTTTTGTCATAGCAGTTTCTGATAGGCAAGGCGGGGGGCGCCATCGGCCAGATAAATAATTCCGCAGTAGGTGAAGCCATAGTGCTCAATGCAGTGCTGCATGATGTGGTTGTCACGATGGGTGTCTATGCGGATGTTGCGGTCATGCGCAAAGCACCAGTCCATTATGGCGCGGAAAACGCCGTGAACCTCCGGCAGGCTTCCAATCCTATGCACAACGTGGTACGGAAGGGTGTCTTCCAGCCAGGACCCGCCTTCAATATAATTATAGGTATGTTCCGGCGAAGGGATATAGGCAAAATAGCCAACAATCCTCTGACACTCCGTCACCACGAAGCCGTGGCCGGAGGAAATATCGGCCTCAATAACCTCACGGGACGGATAGCCGTTCACCCACTGGCCTGTATTGCCGCTTGCGCGCATAATGCCTTTGGCCGCCTCCATGACGGTCATTATGGACGTAAGGTCCTCTGTATGAGCGCTGCGCACAGTCATCACTGCATGTCCCTCAGCCGCACGTCAATGCCGGGAAGAAGGGCTGGAAGATCGGACAGGTCAGTCTGGGAGAAATGGTAAGGAATAAGGACTTTAGGGCCGATAACCTTAGCCGCATTCACGCACTGCTCCACGGTCATGGTGTAAGGCTGATTCACGGGAAGGAAGGCAACGTCGATGTCCTTCAGGGCTGCCATTTCCGGGATGTCCTCAGTGTCTCCGGCGATGTAGATGCGGAAGCCGTCTATCGTGAGTACAAAGCCGTTGTCGCGGCCTTTTGGGTGGAACATCGTGCGGCCTTCGGTGTAGTTGTAGGCTGGCACGGCGTCCAGTTTTATCCCGCCCGGGAGTTCTGCCGATTCTCCGTTTGAGAGGGCTGTCCCGCGGCCAAGCATATCGGCACAGCGGGCGTTGGTGATGATGGCGGTTTTATCGCCAGAGAGCGCGGCTATTGCCTCCCTGTCAAAGTGGTCTCCGTGCTCATGGGTGATAAGGATTGCATCGGCCTTATTGAACTCCTTTGCGTAATCCGTTGGCTTTCCCAGGCCGCTCACTGGGTCCACGTGGTAGGTAAGGCCCTTGAAAGAGATGGCAAGGGTGCCGTGTTTTATGAGGGTAATGGCTACCGGGGTGCCGGCGGGGGTGATGAACGTTTCCACGGCGTAGGTGGTCACGGGCCTGTTCTCCTCAGTCCAGGCAAGGTATCCGCCAAGCATGTTTGCCACCTTGTAGCCAGCCTTGGAGAGTTTTGCCGCCGCGGCTGCGCTTCTTTTGCCGCTCCGGCAGTAAACCGCCAGGGAAGTGCCCTTGGGATAGGTTTTGGCTATCTGGTCCATGAAGTCAGAGTCAAACCAGTTGATGTTTGATGCGTCCCTTAGGTGCCCTGCGGCGTATTCCTCGGGGGTGCGGACGTCAACCACGGCCATTTGCTTCACGGCGCCGGCAAACTCCTCCGTTGTCAGGTTGGTGTAATTTCCCCCGGCGCAGGCAATGCAGCCAAAGAATGGCAGAAGTGAAATCAGCTTTCTCATATTACTCCACACGCTTCCAAACCTCCGTTTCCCCAATTCCAAGCACCGAGCCACGGATTTTGAGGACTTTAGGGCTATCGAAGGTTGCAGTCATACTTACCTTTATTCCACGGTTGGGATCATAGATCTTGGTGCCGTCCCACTGCTGCTTCTTGGCGTTGTACTTGAGGCCGGTGAAGAGCACGATTTTATCGGCCGGAGTGTTCCTGAGGCTTTTGTCGGGGTTTTTGTCGTCAACGTCCATAACGCCGTTGGCGTCATAGAGTTCCGCCACCCAGCATACCTGGCCCTTGTAAGTGCCGTCCTGGAGCTTTGTGATTTTCACCTTGAAGGCGTCCTTGCCACTGCCGCCGGCGTATGTGCCCACGATATTATCGGCTTTTTCATTCTGCGCCATCAGGCCGATACTGGCAATGAGGCCGCACGCAATAAGAAGTAGTTTTTTCATTTTAGTAACGTTTTAACAAAGATACGCATTTTTTCATTTATGCTCAGTCATGCCCGACCCTTTGCGTCATGCATGGCCCCGTGTCACGTCATGCACGGCCCTGGCGTCATGCCCGGACCCGACCGGGCATCTCTACAGCCTTTTTGCCGGTCTTAGTCACGAAAACGCCCCCAAACGTGACTAAGATTGTCATCAGCACCCATCTTAGTCAAGAAATAACTGTTAAACGTGACTAAGACCGTCTACGGGCGAGGTTGGTAGCACATTTGGGCGAGGCTGGTCCTCTAAAATCCAACCTCGCCCAGAGAACGCACTGCCGTTCTGTTATTTGCTGCTCTTGCGCCGGTTGTGCTCCACGCATAGCAGCTGGCAGTTCTCTGCCACGGTCTTGCCACCTTCTACCCAGGGAGTGATGTGGTCGGCCTCCATCTCGTCAATCTCCCAGTGGGTTTTCTCGCGGTGCTCTGCTACGCAGTGCGGGCAAATGCCGCCCTGGCGCTCATAGACTTCGCGTTTCACCGCATCGTCGAAGGTGCGGAGGTTCAGGTACTTCTCGTTGCCTGTGAGGACATACTGGTAAATGCCAGACTTCTTTTGGACCTCAGGATCCTGCATGAGCGCAGCCACCTTGGTCTCTAAGGCGGCGGTGTCTAGCGGTTTCTTGCCAAACTCGTTGTAAATCTCTCCCCACGGCAAGCCTTTCATCTCCTTGCGATAGGTGGGAAAGATGGTCTTGACCCAGTTGATGACGCTGGTATAGTATAGCCACAGCTCGTTGCAATTGGGGTCGTGCTGATGGTCGGCCATGTACTGCTCGATGTTTCCGGCCGATATCCATTTGAGCACCAACTCCAACAGCCCCTGCCGGTTCACTTCCACACGGACGTATTTGTCACCAAGGCCGATGCCGGCACTATTGCTTTTGGAGAAGTGCCGCTTGGCATCTGTGAGCCAAGCGCCGGTGTAAACGGCGTTGCGCAGTTCCTGGTCAGATAGTTTCTCTCCGGCGATGTTCACAATCTTGAACCAGTCCAGCTTCTCCGAGTCTGTCCCTTCGCAGAAATACACCATCAGTTTGTAGTCCAGGATCTGCGCCTGCTGGTCATCCGTGAGGGTGTGGAAATACTTCTCGTCGATGGAGAAATCATTGTTCAGATACTGGCAGATGGAAATGGTCCGCTGCTGCCCGTCAAGCACCTCGAAGTTCCCGTCCTCCTTCTTCACCCAGTACATAATGTTGAGAGGAAAACCGTGCCGGACGGTGTTGATGACTTCCTCGCGCTGCTTGCCCGTATAGACAAATTCACGCTGATATTTTGGCCGAACGTCCAGGCGGCCACCGTAAGCCACCACGCCCTCTTCCTGGCTATCCATATAGCCGCTGAAGAGGTCCCGGATGGTGATTTCGTGAAGGGTGATTATCATATCTTTCTCTTTATTATAATGCGACTGTAAGGACACTTTGATACACCGTTGACCGTATATGCGACGTCTGTACGACCCCTGTAATTCCTTTGCACGCCAATTATCTTTGCCAGATCGCCACAACCCAGGCCTATTATCTCAAACTGCTCCGGATTATACCGATCCAGAAAGGAATCTGGAACCCCCATGTTGCCGTCATAGTCGCAGGGAATGTCGGCTACATTGTCTACGTTGATGGCGTCATAATTGTCGTATTTGGGATACTCTTCGGGAGTGTATCGCTTATAGAGGATCAAGTCTTCGTGGCGTTTGGGTATGTCAAGGTTGGTGTACCATATGGCGGGAGCCCTGCCCATGAACTTCCCGTCTACGATACGCCAGCCACTACCTTCTTTCTTGCTACTACGGAGCATTCGCTCATATTCTTCTGATACGCCAAAGAGCATATCGGAACTCATAGATTTAAAGCCCAGCCACAGTTTGTTATCTTTGATGAGGGGGAAGACATCGGTATAATGCATGGCGGCGGGGTTTCCAAGAATGATGAACTTTTTATCATACAGGATGAGCTGGCCGATATACTCCCTAAATAGGCTGAACGGGGGGTTGGTGCATACAATATCAGCCTGCTTGAGTAGCGCGATGCACTCTTCGCTGCGAAAGTCGCCGTCACCCTGGAGAGGGAGTACTTCCATCTCGGCTGGATTGGGGACTCTGTTCCCGTTTGGGTCGCCATCGTAGATGATATACACGGCCTGCTGGGCCGTATTCTGAGAGAAGATGTCGGGCTCGTTGTTCTTGTAACAGGTGGCAATCAGTCGCTTTAGCCCCAACATTTCAAAGTTGAGAGCGAAATACTTAAAGAAATTACTGACACGAGGGTCATCACAATTACACAATACAGTTTTCCCTTTAAAATGGGGACGGTAATGCTTCAACTCATTCTCGATGTCCGACAGCTGGGTGTAGAACTCATCGTTACGCCCAGCCTTTGCCCTTTGAAGGGTACGGTTTGTGGCCATAAGCTGCGCTTTGCAGCATCTGCGACTTATCCGGGAAATGGAACGGCCAAGTACAAAAAAGGTGGACGATCATCGCCCACATTCATGGTACTTGGCGGAACCATTCCTAAGGACAAGTCACGTCCACGCAAAGCGCAGACGTTCACTGACTTATCCGGATTAGGAAATCTTAAACCGCCAAGTTTTAGAATGTTCCGAATAAATAGCAAACGCTATGTTAATATGTCTACAAT
>OMQK01000108.1 GCA_900313205.1 uncultured Bacteroidales bacterium
ATGTGGAGGGGAGTCACGCTTATGCTGTATCCGTAGGCGGTGGTACCAAGGGTGGTTTTTGACCAGGAAGGAGTTCCTGGACGGTTCACCACGGGGGTGCCAAGGCCGGAGATGTCAAAGTCGAAGGCTTCGCCAAGCCTGTAGGAATAGATGTGGTCAAACATCTCCTGGGGCTGCTTGCCGTAATAGTTTTCTGCCAGATAGGTGAACACGTAGTTGGAGGAAATCTCAAAGCCGTGCATCACACTGATGTCCCTTCGGCCCGTCTCCCTCTGGTAGTCCAGGATATGGACGTCCTGGTTGTAGCCGCCGGGAACAAAGCCGTTGTTGGTGGGAATTGTCTGCTCCAGAGTCTTCACGTAGCCGTCTTCCACAAGGGAAAGGAGGGTGACCGTCTTCATCACGGAGCCCTGCTCTCCAACCTGACGCAGAACCAGGTTCTCGCGCTCCCAGAGGGTGGTCTGGGGAGTTGCGCCGCGGGAAAGGTTCACCATGGCGCGGATGGCGCCGGTCTTGGCCTCCATGATGATGCAGATGCCGGCGCGGACTTCGTCGTCGCCGTCAATCTGGGCGCGGAGGGCTTTATCGGCAATATCCTGGAAATCCACGTTGAGGGTGGTCCTGAGGTCGTTTCCGTCCTTCACCTGCACGGTGGTGGAATCAAGGTCCCTTACCCAGGAGCCGTCGTCCGTAACCCTTCTCCACTCATAGCCGTCGCGGCCGTGAAGCTCACTGTCAAAGCTGTTTTCAAGGCCTATTCTGTTCTGCTCCTTCACGTAGCCTATTACCCTTCTTGCGAGCGAATCATAGGGGTATATACGCTCCTGGTGGGCTTCCACTATGAGGCCGCCGCGGTAAGAGCCCTCCTTATAGAGGGGGAAAGTCTGGATGCGACGGAGAGTCTCAAGGTCCACGTTCTTTCTTATGAGGAGGTACTTGGAGCCTTTCTCACGGCCTTTAAGGATTGCATCGGCCCAGCCTTCAGCGCTCTTTTCGCGGAATTCTCCGGCAAGGGCGGCGCCAAGCAGGCGGGCCTTAGCCTGCCACACGCGCTCCAGGCTGTCCTTTCCGGATTCCTTGTAGCTCTGCTTGAGAACGGTGCAGTCCATATGGAGGTCGTACAGGGGGGCCGATATTGCCATGGGCCTTCCGTCCGTTGCAAGGATGCGGCCGCGGACCGGGAGATCAACGTGCTTCTGGACAACAGGCCTGAAGAGGCCGATCACGCGGTCGTCAACGGTGTAGGAAGTCTGGATCTTGACAATCCAGATCACGATGGCCACTCCCAGCGCAAGGAACAGCAGGGACAGGAAGAACATAACCACGTGGATTCTGTCGCGGTTCTGGATGGTGTCCTGTATCTCGCTCTGCCTGGAGCTCATCTTTTCTTTATCACCGTTGCGGGTTCCTTTGGCATTGCGGCCTCGGAGCCCAGTTTCTTAAGTCTTGTTTCTGTGGCCGATGCACTCTTGATCTTCACCAGCGCGGCCTCGCTTTCTGTATGATGGATCCTCAGTTCCTCTATGGCTGCCTTGTTGGCGCCTGCGCGGGTGAGGGTCTTGTCCACTTTGAGGCTCAGCATGATGGAGAGCCACATGAGGAGGAACACGTACATCACGTGGATGTAGTATTTGTCGGCCCTTACCTTCAGTAGAAGGTCTCCGTTCCTGAGGGCCCTGTATGCGTTTCGAACGGACAGCCAGAAGTTCTTTACGCTCATGCTATCGCTCAGGCCTCCCCACCTTCTTTTTTGAGGGGGCGCTGCCCCCTATTATCCCCCGCCGCTCCGCGGGCCGCTCTGCAGAGCGGCTTGAGTCCTTCGGTTCAGCCTTTTTCTCGGCTACCCTCAGCTTGGCGCTACGGGCGCGGGTGTTACCGGCTATCTCTTCCTCTGCGGGGAGAATGGGTTTGCGGTTAACGGCCTCAAGAGGGGTATCGGCCCTCCCAAAAACATCCTGCTGGAGGGTTCCTTCCACGTTTCCGGTCTTGATGAAATTCTTCACCATGCGGTCCTCAAGGCTGTGGTAGGTTATTACCACAAGGCGGCCGCCGGGCTTGAGGCTCCTTGCGGCGCCTTCCAGGAACTTCTCCAGGGAGCGCATCTCCCCGTTCACCTCTATGCGGAGGGCCTGGTAGATCTTTGCTAGGACCTTGTGCTCTGCGCCCTTGGGGAGGACCTTCGCCACTGCGCGGTCAAGGTCTCCGGTGGTTGCGATGGGGCGGGCCTCCGCGATGAGCCTTGCAACGTTACGGGCGCCGTCCACCTCTCCGTAGAGTTTCAGGATGCGCTCAAGGTCATCGGCCTCATAAGTGTTCACAACGTCTGCTGCGGTGAGCTTTGCGCCCTGGTTCATACGCATGTCAAGGGGCGCCTCCTCATAGCGGAAGCTGAATCCGCGCTCTGCGGTGTCAAACTGGTGGCTGGATACGCCAAGATCGGCCAGGATGCCGTCAAAAAGGGCGGGTCCGTCAGCGTTGAGCACGTTTTTACCCTCTTTTTGTGCCTGTCGGCCCGATTTTCCGGGTGTTGAGCACGTTTTTGTGGCGATTTCGTGCTCATCGCGGCGAAGGCTTTCCGCGTAGTTCTCTATGAAGCGGAAGTTGTTGTGGATGAGGGTGAGGCGGGGGTCCCTGAGGGCGCCGTTTATAGCGTCGATGTCACGATCGAAGGCGATGACTCTCCCGTCACCGGATAAGCGTGAAAGTATGGCAGCGGTGTGTCCACCGCCTCCGAAAGTGGCATCTGCGTATATTCCGTTGGGATTTGTGACAAGTGAGGAAACACTTTCCTCAAGCAGCACGGGGATATGATATTCTGACATTCCTGAGACCTCCCTTACTTCTTGGCGGAGAGTCTCTGAGCGGAAAGTTTGAACTGCTCGTCTGTCATGAGGGAGGCCTCATAGGTCTCCTTGGCCCAGATCTGAAGCTTGTAACCGATTCCGCTAAGTACTACTTCCCTTGTAATACCTGCCTTTTCAAGTAACTCTGCGGGGATGTTGAGCCTTCCCAGTTTGCCGTCCGGGACAATGGCGTACACTCCCTCGTTGTACTTGGTCCAAAAGTTAGCGTCTTCAGTATTGAGTTCAGGGTCAAGGCCTTCCAGCACCTTGTCACTCCTGCGTGCCCACTCCTGGTAAGCAAACAGGTCCAGACAGGGCTGCTGGACGTTTTTCTTGACGATGAGGGTCATGTCCTCCAGGCCTTCTTTCACCATGGCGTCACGGAAGATGGCAGGGAACACGATGCGTCCCTTGTCATCCACTTTGCCGCTGGCTTTGCCGAAGAATCTGACCATAAAATTCTAATACTTTCACGCTTGGGTACAAAGGTAATGAAAATTTTCCATTTTCTACCATTTTCTTCCAAATTTTTCCACAAATTTCTTTTTGGCCGGATTTTGCACCTTTTCGCCCTTCTCACCCTCTCTTGTAATGCCGATGCGGTGGAGGTTAAGTGCTTGGTGCACAGTGAGTTACAGCGTTGTTTGGGATTACCGGTAATCCCAAACAACTGCGTAAGTGATTGAGTATAAACAAATTAGCCTCCACCGCTGCAACTGCGATGGAGGCTAAATATGGGGCTGGAACGGCCGATTAGAGCTTACCGCCGAAGGCAAGGTCTCCGGCGTCTCCTATGCCGGGGATGATGTAGCTTTGGCTGGTGAGTTCCTCATCGATTGCGGCAACCCAGAGGGTGTATTCCTCCCCGAAGGTCTGGCAGAGGTGGTCCACTGCGTAGCGGCTTGCAACCGGTACCACAAGGTGCACGCGGGCGGGGACGCCGCCTTCCTCGTGGAGCTTTTCAATGCCCACTTCCATGGAGGAGCCGGTGGCGAGGAGGGCATCGGCCAGAATAAGAGTCTTGCCCTCAAGGGAGGGGGTGGTGCAGTACTTTGCCTTCACCTTGAAATAGCCAAGTTTGCCGGTGCTTCTGTAGGCCGATAGAAACGCTGTCTCCGCGTGGTCGAAGAAGCGGAGCATGCCCTCCTGGATGGGGAGGCCGGCGCGGAGAATTGATGCGATAACAAGCTGGGTATCAGGCGTTGAGACCTGGGCCACACCAAGCGGGGTCACAACGTCTTTCACGGAATATTCCAGGGTTTTTGAGATCTCATACGCAAAGATTTCACCTACGCGCTCAAGGTTGGTGCGGAAGCGGAGGCTGTCTTTCTGGATGCGTGCATCACGCAGCTCTGCGAGGAACGATCCCAGGACGGAATTGTTTTCCCCAATGTGGTTAACTTTCATGGCACAAGACTTGTTTCAAGCACAAATATAGAAAATTTCCTGAATTTTCACTACCTTTGTGAAGATGAAAACGCTGAGGCGCATACTCCTTGCCGTGGCTGCCGCTGCGGTTACCTGCCTGATGGCGGGAAGCTGCGGCGTGTCAAAGATAAAGGACATAAAACTTGTATCGGCCGGGGTCAAATATATAATCCCCACGTCCCTCCGCACCTTTGACGCGGTGCTGGAGCTGGGCGTTGACAACCCCGCCATGACCTTCAACGTGAGCGGCATAGACGGCAGCATCCGTGTGGATGAAGTGCCTTTCGCAACGTTCACCGCCGGGGAAATGATGGTGGAGGGGAAAAAGATCCTCCGCTATGAGCTTCCCTGCAGCATCACCCTGGAGCCGGGGATTTCCCTTCTGGATGTGCTCAAGCTCTCCACGCGGCGCTCTCTTGACGGTATAAAGGCCGATATAAACCTGAAGGTTGCCACCAAAAGCGGCGCCCTCAAGGCCCCTCTCTCCTACAAAAACCTGGATTTAGCAGAATTCTCAAAATGATGAAACGCATCCTACTCATACTAGTTTTATCGGCCCTGGCAACTCTTGGCGCGCGGGCCCAGGACTCCCTCAACCTTGCAAGGATGGACTCCACCTATGTGGGTAAGAGCATCCTTTCTGTTATCGGCCCCGGGGCTGAAATCAATCAGACCACCCAGGTGCGGCAGGCGCTCTACAATTACGTGAGCTCCAATGCCGGAATGGCCGTCCAGGGGTACAGGATCCGCGTTTTTTACGATAATTCCCCCCAGGCGCGCGTCCGCTCTGAGAGCATAGCCGCATACCTCAGGGCTCAGTACCCGGAAACCGGCGTGTACCGCAGCTTTGAAAGCCCCAACTACAAGGTAACAATTGGGGATTTCCGCACTAAGGACGAGGCCTTACGGATTTACAACGCCCTCAAGGGGACGTATCCCACCGCTTATATTATTAAAGAGAACATCAACTTCCCCAGATAATGGCTGCGTCTATCAAACAGGGAATGGAGCAGAAGCTCCAGCAAAAGCTTTCACCGCTTCAGATTCAGACAATCAAGCTGATAGAGATGCCGGTGCAGGCCCTGGAGCAGCACGTGAGGGAGGTTTTGGCCGATAACCCTGTCCTTGACGACTCCCCCCAGAAGAGTGATCAGGAGAGGGAAGTGTCAATCACGGAGGTGGAGGCCCAGGAGCAGAGCGGCGGGTCCATGGAGGAAAACTACGGTCCCCAGGACGACGACATCCCTTCCTACAACCTCCACGTGAATAACTGGGGAAAGGATGAGCGCCCTCAGTACAACACCTTCTCCGTCAAGCAGAGTTTCACTGGAAGCCTTGAGGAGCAGCTTGGATACCGTAACCTTGACCCTCATCAGAGGGCCGTGGCAAGCTTTATAATCGGCTCGCTGGACGACGACGGTTACCTCCGGAGGGACATCGAGTCCCTTGTGGATGACCTTGCGTTCCGCGCGGGGATTGAATCATCGGCCGATGAAGTTGAGAAAATGCTGAAGGTGATCCAGGAGTTCGAGCCTTCCGGCGCCATTTCCAGAAAATAATGAGCCGTCTCCACCTCTCGGAGGAGGAGATGAAGGCCGTGCTTGATGAGATAAAGCGGCTCAACCCTTCCCCCGGCGGCCAGATTGATGATTCTTACGCGGATCAAGCCCAGCAGGTGGTCCCGGACTTCGTGCTGGAGTATGAGAACGGAGAGCTCATCCTCTCCATGCCGCGTTTCAACATCCCGGAGCTCCGCGTGAACCGGAAGTACTCCGAGATAATGGAAACGGGGAAGTACTCGGAGTCCAAGGCCGATAAAGAAGCGGCATCGTTCGTGAAGCAGAAGATAGATTCTGCAAAGTGGTTCATAGAGGCCCTCCGCCAGAGACAGAACACCCTCTACAGCACCATGAAGGCCATCCTGGATTATCAGCACGACTACTTCATAGACGGAGATGAGGGCTCCCTCAAGCCAATGGTCCTCAAGGATATAGCTGAAATCACCGGCTTTGATATCTCCACAATATCCCGCGTGGTGAACAGCAAGTGGATAGAGACCCACTTTGGAATCTTCCCGCTCAAGTACTTCTTCTCCGAAGGCCTTGAAAACTCTGACGGTGAGGAAGTTTCCACCCGTGAGATCAAGAAGGCCCTCCGTGAGATGGTGGATAACGAGGACAAGCACAACCCCCTCACTGACGATGAACTGGTTGACGGCCTTTCTGCCAAGGGCTACAAGGTTGCCCGCCGCACCATAGCCAAGTACCGCGCCCTCCTGGACATCCCCAAAGCCCGCCTCCGCAGGGAACTGTAACCTGACCCTCTTCCGGTAATGTCGATGCAGTGACACCCCCTTCCGGTAATGCCGATACGGTGTCACCCTCTTCCCGTAATGCCGATGCGGTGGGGCTTAGTTGGCTGATAATCAGCTATTTACAAAAGTGTTTGGGATTACCGGTAATCCCAAACAACTCTATGACTGTTTGTGTTTCAAGCACTTAACCTCCACCGCATTCCTTCTCCATTTTTTTTCGTACCTTTGTGCCCGATGAAAAAGGTATACATAGAGACATACGGGTGTCAGATGAATGTCAATGACACCGAAGTTATATTCGCAATCCTGGCAAAGGCCGGTTATGAGCGCACTGAAAGCATTGATGAGGCAAACCTCATTATGGCCAACACCTGCTCTATCCGTGACAATGCGGAGCAGCGCATCTGGGGCCGCATAGAGGTGTTCAACCAGCAGCGGAAATCCCGCCCTGGAGTGCTTGTGGGTATTGTTGGCTGTATGGCAGAGCGCCTGAAGGACAAACTTCTGGACACTCGCAAGGTGGACCTTGTTGTGGGCCCGGACGCGTACCGCAGCCTCCCGCGCCTTCTTGAAGCCATCACCCCGGAGAGCCCCCAGATGGACGTCCTCCTCTCCCGTGAGGAGACTTATGCCGATATCACCCCGGTGCGTACAGATAGGAACGGGATATCGGCCTTCATCTCAATCATGCGCGGCTGCAACAATGTGTGCTCCTACTGCGTGGTGCCGTATACCCGCGGCGCAGAGCGTTCCCGTGACGCCAATTCAATTGTCCGCGAGGCCTGCGACGTCTACAGCAAGGGCTACAAGGAGGTCACGCTCCTTGGCCAGAATGTGGACAGTTACCTGTATAAGTCTGAGACTGAGACGGTTAACTTTGCGCAGCTTCTTGCCCGTGTGGCCGATATAGCTCCGGATCTTCGCGTCCGTTTTGCCACGTCCCACCCCAAGGACATCTCCGACGAAGTAATCTACACAATGGCCTCCAAGCCCAACATCTGCCGCCACATCCACCTGCCGGTGCAGTCCGGAAGTTCCCGGATGCTGGAACTGATGCGCCGGAAATATGACCGTGAGTGGTATCTGGAGAGGGTTTCAAAGATCCGTGAGGTTATGCCGGACTGCGGCCTCACAACGGATGTTATTGCCGGATTCTGCACGGAAACAGAGGAAGACCACGCCCTCACCATGAGCCTCATGGATGAGGTGGGCTTCGACTGGGCCTTCATGTTCGCATACTCCGACCGCCCCGGCACCCTTGCCAACCGCACAATGCAGGATGACGTTCCGGCTGATGTAAAGAACCGCCGCCTCAATGAGATCATAGAACTCCAGAACCGGAAGTCCCTGGAGAGGTACCGGGGGAAGATCGGCCACTCTATGCACGTCCTGGTGGAGGGGCCCTCAAAACGTGATCCCAATATGCTCTGCGGCCGTGCTTCCAACAATATGATGTGTGTTTTCCCCGCCGGTAATCTCAAGAAAGGTGACTACACTGACGTCACCGTCACGGATGCCACTTCCGCTACGCTGATCTGCAAATAGTGGTGGAGGTTAAATACCTGAAACATAAATAGTTATGGAGTTGTTTGGGATTACCGGTAATCCCAAACACTTTTGTAAATAACTGATTATCAGCTAACTAAGCCCCACCGCATCGGCATTACCGGAAGGAGGTGTCACCGCATCGGCATTACCGGAAGAGGGTGCCACCGCGTTGGCATTACGGCAGGGGGCTATCACCCCATAACCGTGCGGGAGTCGTCGGAGAAGGAGAAGAAGGAGCCGTCGGCCACAACTATGTGGTCCAGGAGGGTGATTTCCACGGCACGGAGAGCGGTGCGGAGGCGGTCGGTCTGGGTAATATCGGCCTTGGAAGGCGTGCAGTCCCCACCCGGATGGTTGTGCACCAGGATTATGTAGGTGCACTGCTTCTCGATGGCTTTTTTGAGGATGCGGCCAGTGTCCAGGAGCACCATCTCCATGCTGCCGGTGTGAATCATCTCTTTCCCCAGGATGAAGTTTGAGCTGTTGAGGTAGATCACCCAGCATTCCTCATGGTCCAGGCCCTTGAGGTGGGGGATCATCAGGGTGTAGGCCACCTTGGGGGAGGTTACGGCCTTCTTGTCCAGGATGGCGTTTTCCTCGAATGAGCGCCGTCCCAGTTCCATTGCGGCCGATATAAGCAGCGCCCGCGCCTCACCCACGCCCTTCAGGGACATCAGCCGCTCCAGCGGCATTGCGGCAAGGAGGGTGAGCCGGCCCTCGCAGAGGGAAACCAGTTCCTGCGCCACTTCCATAGCGCTTTTCCCGCCGATTCCGCTTCCAAGGAGCACGGCAAGGAGTTCTGCACTGCTGAGGGCCTTCGCTCCGCGTGTCCGGAGCCTCTCCCGGGGCCGCTCGTCCGGGAACATATCCTTGATCTTCATACCCCCAAGTTAGGGCATAAAAATGAGAAACAACACCCCCTGGCATGCAGAAAGTGTTGTTTCACGTGAATATTTTTACGTTTTTATTGAATGAACGCTAAAATCTGGCCTTTTACAACGTTTTCACCCTGTTTGACAGGGGCTGCTACAACAAT
>OMQK01000207.1 GCA_900313205.1 uncultured Bacteroidales bacterium
GACGGACCGGATGAAGACGGGAACTCCCCCGAGGATCGACATCAATTCGGTCGATACTTCCACTCTTCTCGAGCAGGTCGGAGACAATGAGCCGGAAAGGTTTTCTTTCCTGGATATCCCATCTTCGGTTCAGGCTTCAGGAGAGCAGATGCCGTGCTATATCCTTCACACCAATGAGAAGGTTCACGATATCCTCCGTTCCGGTTTCGATGAGTCCCCTCTTCTTTCCGGAAAGATTACCGGCAAGGGTCCGCGATATTGCCCGAGCATAGAGGACAAGCTCAGGGTTTTTGAAGACAAGGATTCCCACCAGTTGTTCCTCGAGCCGGAGGGCAGGAACACTACCGAATACTATCTTCAGGGATTCTCCTCTTCCCTGCCGCTCAAGACCCAGCTGGATGCGCTTCATTCCATCGAAGGTCTGGAAAATGCAAAGATATTCAAGCCGGCTTATGCAGTTGAATATGATTACTTCGACCCGACGCAACTGAAGGTTACGCTCGAGCTGAAGGACATCCCTAATCTGTATTTTGCTGGTCAGGTCAATGGCACTACAGGGTACGAAGAAGCTGCAGCACAAGGGTTGATGGCCGGCATAAACGCTGCTCTGAAAATCAAGGAGAAGGAGCCGTTTATCCTGCGTCGCGACGAATCGTACATCGGTGTCTTGATTGATGACCTCGTTACAAAAGGAGTCGATGAGCCATACAGGATGTTTACTTCCAGGGCGGAATACAGGATCCTTCTCAGGCAGGATAATGCAGACTTCAGGCTTACCGAGAAGGCTTATAGGATTGGTTTAGCCACCGAAGAGCGATACAATCAAATGATCGGGAAACGCGCCCAGGCAGAGGAATTGAGCGAGAGATGCTGGTCTGAGAATCTCCGGGCCGATATCGTGAACGATTATCTGGCGTCCTGTGGTTCCGCGGCGCTGTCTGAATCCAAGAAAATTGCTGACCTTGCAGCAAGGCCGGAAGTTAAACTTGATAAACTTTTGAATTTTGTTCCACATGGAACAATTTATTCAAAAGATGTTATTTCTTCGGTTGAAACCGAGATCAAATACAAAGGCTACATCGAACGGGAAAAAGACATTGCCGAAAAGATAGCCCGCCTTGAGGATTTGAAGATCCCTGAAGGATTTGATTTTGAGAAGGTGTCCGGTCTTACTATCGAGTGCCGCCAGAAACTGAAGCGCTACAATCCTCGTACAATCGCACAGGCATCACGGATCTCAGGCGTGTCGCCGTCGGACATTTCGGTCTTGCTGGTTTATTTCGGCCGGTAATCAGCTGGCTTGATCAGAGGAATCGAAGTCTTCCATTCCCAGTTCAATCTTGGCTTCTTCGCTTAGCATGGATTGGTCCCAAGGCGGCTCAAAAGTCAGTTCGACATTGCACGCTGTTATTCCGGGAACGTCAGCAACACTTTTCTGAACCTCCGCCAGCACCTCGTCGGCCATCGGACATGTAGGTGCAGTGAAGGTCATTTTAATGAAGGCCTCGTGCTTCTTGTTGATTACAAGTTCATAGATGAGTCCAAGGTCATAGACGTTGACAGGAATCTCCGGGTCATATACCTGCTTGATGGCCATGATGACATTGTCATATAACGGAGCAAGTTCTGCGGCGTCTTCTGCGGTCAGGATGGTGCTGTTTTCCTTAGCGATAGCCTTGATGGTTTCAATCATTGACACCAATCCATTAGCCCTGGTAGGAGAGAGGTTCTCTTTCAATCCTATTTCGTTGATGAAGCTGAAATCATCTCCAGCTATCTCTTCGGGAGTCCTTCCAGAATACACTCCGATCAACAGGGATATTATTCCCTTTGTAATGATTGCGTCGCTGTCGGCGCGGAAGAAAAGTCTTCCTCCTTCTATTCGACTGTTAAGCCAAACCCTTGATTGACAGCCTTTTATGAGCCTATCTTCGGTTTTTTCCTCTTCTGGGTATGGTTCAAGGTTTTTCCCGAGATCAATCAAGTACTCGTATTTGTCGAGCCACTCGTCATACATCGAGAAATCATCTATAACCGCTTTTTTGGCCTCTTCCAGAGATATCATTTCATCAGTATTATATGAGCATTCCAACCGCCCTCTCGAGAGACTTGATGAAATACTCGGCTTCTTCGATTGTATTGTAAGGAGCAAGGGATGCGCGGAGCATACCTGTAACTCCGAATCTGTCCATCAGGGGTTCTGCGCACATCTGCCCGGACCGGACGGCAACACCCAACTTATCCAGGATCAAGGCCAGATCCTCATGGTGGGCACCGTCAACGCAGAAAGAAAAGAGGGCAATCTTATCTTCTGTTCCACGTGGAACCCCAAACAGACGGACCCTAGGATTGCTTGTCAAGGCAGTGTACAAGTAATCTGAGACTTGCTTGCTGTATTCTTGTATATCCTTATCCTGTAATAATTCAGCGAATTCAATCGCCGGCTTGAGGGTTGGTACGGAATTAATGTTCTGTGTGCCGGCTTCGAATTTTTCCGGAAGCGGGGCATAGGTCGTTCCAGAGAACCTGACCGTTGCAATCATTTCTCCGCCACCCTGATATGGAACCATCTTGTCCAGCCATTCCTTCTTGCCGTATAGTACGCCTGTTCCTGTGGCTGCATAAAGTTTATGTCCAGAGAAAGCATAGAAATCACAATCCAGATCCAGGACATCCACGCCCCCGTGGACAATACCCTGAGCACCATCGACCAGGACGGGGCAACCTATTGAATGACAAGTCTTTACTATCTCCTTGACCGGGTTCTTGATACCAAGGACGTTGGAGATTTGGCTCACGGCAACGAGCTTTGTCCTGTCGGTCAGCAATGTCGGGAGATCTTCTATTTTCAGATGTCCTTCATCGTCGACGCCCAGGACTTTCAGTACGGCACCTTTCCTTTGACAGAGCATCTGCCACGGAACGATGTTGGAATGATGTTCGGCTTCGGTAACGATGATTTCGTCTCCTTCAGAAACGAAGCTTTCTCCGTAGGAAAAGGCGACCAAATTGATGGAAGCTGTTGTCCCTGAAGTGAATATGATCTCTTCCCGGGATGCTGCATTGATATATTCCTTGACGGCATCCCGCGTGCTTTCATATTCCTCCGTGGCATCGACGGCAAGCTTGTGGACGGCCCTGTGGATGTTGGCGTTGGATCCGCGCACGAGGGAAAGCCATTTCTCAACGACGCTTTCCGGCCTCTGGGAAGTGGCTGCATTGTCGAAGTACACCAACGGCCGGCCATGGACGCTCTGTGAAAGCGCCGGCAACATAGCCCTTATTCCGTCGATGTTCATACAGGATCGATTGCTTGTGAACTGCAAATTTAGCAATTATTGCTAACTTTACGGATTAGATAAGACAAAATGGTCAGAATATGATAGACTACATCAAAGGTTCGGTGGTGGATCTCTCCCCGGCGGAACTCATACTGGAAAACAACGGAATAGGTTACAGTATCCTGATATCCCTTCAGACCTACCAAGCCCTCGAGGGCAAGAAAGAGGCGACAGCAT